>NZ_CAXTBM010000013.1:9036-103809 GCF_964242765.1 uncultured Hymenobacter sp. | reverse complement strand
GTCTTCAGAAGTACCTCAAAGACAACGCTCTCGGCAACGGCGAAGCCCATCAGATGCGCCTCGCCATGGAAGCCGTTTCGGGCCAGGACCTGAACTGGTTTTACAATCAGTGGTATTTCCGCGCCGGCCACCCCGTCGTCACGATTGAGTACGCGTGGGATGCCGCCAAAAAAGTGCAGGCCGTAACCGTGAAGCAGACCCAGCCCGGCGAAGTATTCCGATTGCCTTTCGCCATTGATTACTACGTGAAAGGCAAGCCCCAACGCCAGCGCGTAACCATGACCGAGGCCACCCAAACCTTCCTCATGCCCTTGGATAGCAAGCCCGACTTGGTGAACGTGGACGCCGAGAAGACGCTGGTTTGGCAGCCCACCGAAACCAAGCCCCTGGCTGATTACATCTACCAGTACAACCACGCACCCCTCTACCTCGACCGTCGCGAGGCATTGCTGGCCGCCGCCAAAGAGCAGAAAACCAATGCGGCGGCCCGCACGCTGCTCCTGAGTGGCCTGCGCGACAAGTTTGCCAACCTTCGCTCCCTTTCGCTGGAACGCCTCGAACTCGACGACAAAGCTGTAGCCAAAGCCGCCGCGCCGGCTATTCGCAAGCTCATCAACAGCGAGAAAGAAACGTCGGTGCTAGCCAACGCGCTGATTACGCTGGCCAAGCTCAAGGACAAGAAAGACGCGAAGCTGTTTGCCAAGCAGCTCTCCGACAGCAAGTCTTACGCTGTGCAAGGTGCTGCTCTTCAAGCGCTGGCCCTCACCGACGCGTCGCAGGCGTTAGTTAAAGCCAAGGCGTTTGAAGCCGACGAGCATGATGCGTTGGCGCAAGCCGTAACGGCCGTGTACGCTACCGCTGGCGGCACTACCGAGTGGGCCTACATCCGCAACAAATACGACGCCGCTGGTCCGCAAGGCAAATTCGGCATGCTCGAAGATATTGCCACCATGCTGCCCCGCCTCCAAGACCCCGCTGCTTTCACCGAAGGCGTCGACCGGATCAAAGCCATTGCCATCCAATACAAGTCGCGCGGCGCCGACAAGCCGATGATTGGTCTTCTGCAAAGCATCACCAAGGACAAACCCAGTGCGGCCGCGAGTATACAGCAGCCTATTATCGACAAGGCTGTAGCTGAAATCGAACAAGCAAAATAAGCACGTTTAGCATACTGCTTCGTCTTCGTTCAGCAGGATGGCTGTCATAAAAGCCCCTTGTGCATCTTGCACAAGGGGCTTTTATGTACACCTCTAGCACTCTGCACCTTTCTACTCTGTCAGCGTTAGCATGATTTCGCTGGCGGTGTGTAACCTAACTTATGTAGCGGTAGACTTTAGTGATTTTCTGAAGCTTAGAATAACAAGCTTAGAATAAGTTGCTCGCATAACAGATTACGCTAGGGCAATACGCCGCCAGTTATTTGCAGTTAGTTATTGAGAGCCTGCTTACTTGCTTTTCAACTTGTGTGGTCCTACCTAAAAGCAAAACCGCCGCAGCCAAAGGCCACGGCGGTTCTAACCACACTTAACTAAATAAACTTGCCTAAATGGCAAGACGGTTAATGCTAACTTGCCTTATGCATTAAATTCTGTTTTTTTTCGGTTGTCACGTGAGCCTTTTTGTTGCTGTCAGCCTTGTCATTCTTTGGAAAATTTTCACCTGCTGACGATTGAATGCCGTACACTTCGTCGACTATCAGCATGATCCATAGCTTTAGTAACATAGATGTGTGATAGCCATTGTATCTGCCACCCACTGACGGTTGTTTTCCAGAATTTGGTTGATACTCATTAAGGTGAAGCGTAAATGTGATGTGTTTTTGTGGGGAGGTAAGCTTCGGTTTGCACTTATAAGCTAGCGGCTGCCCCACTTCCCCACCAAAAAGCTAAACGAGGTAAACAACCGGGCTTGTAGCAGTTGGACTCACTTGGTTTTAATGGCCTATTGTTTCGACCAACGCAATACCGCGCAGTTCTAGGTTGATGTTGCGCTCGATGGCTGTTTGACGGAAGTTGGCAATTGCTTCCAGCACATCATAGTCAATCATCTGTGATTCAGTACCATCGATGACAATGTGGGTACCGGCCGGAAACTGCTCTAGAATCCGAACAATACTAGCCTTGTTCAGAAATGAGACGTGCTCACTCAGCTTGAGATGATAAATTCCGGTGCCTTGCAACTCGGGGGTAGCGTGCAGAAAGTAGGCCGACTCGTAGTGAGTCTTAAGGATGTAGAATATGCCCACCACCAAGCCAATAGTAACCCCTTTTAATAGATCAGTGAACACAACAGCCAGTATGGTCACGATGAAAGGCAAGAACTGCTGCCAACCCAATTTCCATTGCATTTTGTAAAGCGCTGGCTTGGTGAGCTTATAACCTACCAGCAGCAATACCGCCGCTAGTGCCGAAAGCGGAATTTTATTGAGAATAGTTTCCAGGAAAAGCAAGCTGACTAATAACAGCAAGCCATGGAAAAAAGCTGATACCTTGGTTTGACCACCCGCGTTAATGTTAGCCGAGCTACGCACGATAACAGCAGTCATAGGTAAACCACCTAGCATACCGCTAATCATATTTCCAGCGCCCTGTGCCATCAATTCACGGTTGGTAGGCGTAGCACGCTTGTGGGGGTCAAGCTTGTCCACGGCTTCCACGCTGAGTAGGCTTTCTAAGGAAGCTACAATAGCAATAGTGAAAGCCACTGTGTAGGTAGTCGAACGGCCAAAAGCCGACCAGTCTGGCATCGTGAAGATGTTCAGCAAGTCGCTCCACGACGATACAATAGGCAATTGCACCAAGTGCTCGGGACGAACACGCAACACGGGTAGTGCTATATCGAGCACTGAGCTAAGGACAATGGAAAGCACAACTACGACCAGTGCCGCCGGTACCATACGCAAAACAGCAAAGCGCTTGCTTAACACGTTTTCCCAAAGCAGCAGCACGCCCAACGACAACATCCCAATCAGGGCGGAGCCCCAGCCAAAGGAACGCAGCGCACCACCGAGTGCCGAGAACGTGTTCTGCCCATCGAATTGCAGGAAGGTCATGTCCTCGAAGTAATCGGTGTCTGCGCCAAGCAAGTGCGGTATCTGCTTGAGAATGAGAATAATACCTATGGCGGCCAACATCCCCCGAATAACCGAGGTAGGGAAATAGAGTCCGATAATTCCGGCCCGGACAAGGCCCATTAGTATCTGTAGTGCTCCCGCTATTACCGTAGCCGCTAGTACTGCCTGAAACGACCCGAGCGTTTGAAGAGCGACCAGAATAATAGCCGTAAGACCGGCAGCAGGGCCACTAACGCTGAGCTGCGAACCGCTCAGCCAAGACACCAGCACCCCGCCCACAATACCCGTAATAATACCCGACAGCAAGGGAGCGCCAGAGGCCAGCGAAATGCCTAGGCAGAGTGGCAGGGCCACCAGAAAAACGACCAACCCAGCCGGAATATCCTTGCTGAGGTTGCTCAGGTAGCTGGCCTTAACAGGTAACGAGGTTGAAGCTGCCGTTTGAGAGGGAGCTTTAACTGTATTAAGCATATGAAGACAAGTGAGGAACCAGGCCACCAACTCAAATAGAGCCTGGCTACACTGGAATTGTTCACAAGTCTACGGGGCAGCAATTAAGACACAGTTAAAAAAGAGTTAAAACCAAATTAATTCGCAATAAAATCACCACTGCTTCCCTTGTTGAGCTTAAGGCTGAATTTGGTAGAAACCATCTTTATCCGAGCGCGGGCCATTCTAACCATACTTGTGTGCCGTGGTGCAACTGGCTTTCCACCCGCACTGCCCCGCCGTGCAACGACATAATTTTAGCGGTGAGTGGCAGCCCAATACCATGCCCTGGTATTGCTCGCATCGTTTCGGCCCGAAAGAAAGGCACGAATACCTGCTGACGGTCGGCCTCACTCATGCCCACGCCGTGGTCGCGCACTTCCAGTACCACATAGGCGGCTGTTGTGGAAAGAACAGCTAGCACCGGCTCCTCGGAGCCCGCCGAAAATTTGCAGGCATTTTCCATCACATTGAGCAGGGCCGACAACAGTAAGGCTTCGTTGCCGCGCACCGCAAATGGCTGCCGTACTCGGGCCGGCACATCGCCAAACTCCAAGTCGACGCGGCAGGTAGGATGGCGACGCTGCACTTCCTCGTGGGCTTGCAGCAGCAGCTCATCCAGCCTGATTGTAGTTAACGGTACCTGCGAAGGATCGTCGGAGGCGCGGGCAATTTGAAGCAACCCGTTGGTAAGGTCTTTGAGCAAACGCGCCGCATCAAGTGTGCTTTGCAGCACCCGGCGGTATTCTTGAGAGCT
The DNA here is from genome assembly GCF_964242765.1 of uncultured Hymenobacter sp. Taxonomy (NCBI): domain Bacteria; kingdom Pseudomonadati; phylum Bacteroidota; class Cytophagia; order Cytophagales; family Hymenobacteraceae; genus Hymenobacter; species uncultured Hymenobacter sp. Next base: position 99,490 of record NZ_CAXTBM010000013.1, on the reverse strand, counting down.
GCGTTCTTGTTGCAGCAAGGCCACTTCTAGCTCGCCAATGAGCACCGTGAGCGGCGTTCGTAACTCGTGGGAAGCGTCGCGCACAAAGGTGCGCTGACCAGCAAAGGCTACTTCGAGGCGGTCGAGCAGTTGATTGAAGCGTTGCGCTAAGTGCGCTATTTCATCGTAGCCATCGGCTTGTGAGAGGCGCCGGTGCAAATCAGAAGCGGTGATGCTGTCTACTTCGCGCACCACTTTCTGCATGGGACTCAGGGCTTGGCCAGCGAAAAACCACCCTCCTATGCCCACAATAATCAAGGATGCTAGCAGCCCTCCAATCAAGATGTTACGCAGGCCCAACTGCCTGTCCCGGGTGTCAAGGTCCACCGAAGAAGCCACCACCACAAAATCGCCGCGGCGAGCATCGCGGTACAATAATCCTACGGTCTGGTGGAAGTTGTGGCGCACTTGCACCTGCTTACCCGTTTGGCGCACCGCCATGAGCAGGCTAACGGGAACGGGCACTTCCGTGAGTTGTCCTTCCCGAAATACCACCCGGTTGTCAGCATTGTACACCCGTACCTCCTCTTCGGGTAAGGTGCGGTAGAACTGGCGCAGGTAGCGCCGATACGAGATTCGGCTGGCTTCGTCGGCCCGGTTAGTGCCATCTAGGTACACGTGCGCCACAATCCGAGCCCGCGCAAACAGGCTTTGCGTGAACGATTCCTGCCGCGCTTGATAGGTGAAATAATAAATCACCACGGAAAACAGCAGCAGCGTAACGGCCAAGATGGCAGCAAACTGCAAAGCCAAGCGCAGACGTATACTCATTTTGGCGTACTCATTATTGACGTAGCTATTTGCTGATCAATAAGTTGAAAAGGTAATGCATTGGTGCTTGCACTGTTGATTGAAGAATGATTCAACGCTCGAAATCCAGCCTTCATTTCAGAATCTGCTGCTGTGTGAGGGCCGCTTATCTGCAAGCATGCACATCATTCCATCAACCAACCATCAACAACTAGCACATCCTCAATCAACACATCAGCTTACTCTTCCTTCATCACATAGCCCATGCCTACCAACGTATGAATCAGCTTGGGAGTGAAGTCTTTGTCGATTTTCTTACGCAGGAAATTGATATACACATCAATTACATTGGAGCCCGTGTCGAAGCTGGTTTCCCATACGTGCTCTAGAATATCGACCCTCGAAATGACTCGGCCTTTGTGACGAAGCAGGTATTCCAACAAAGAAAATTCGCGAGCCGTGAGTTGAATAGGCTGGCCAGCGCGCTGCACCCGTTTGCTGCCCGGGTCGAGCGTAAGGTCAGCCAGGTGCAGAATAGCCGCCGACGAATTGGGTTCGGGACGGCGACGCACCAAGGCGCGCACCCGCGCCAGCAATTCCTGAAAAGCAAAAGGCTTCACCAAATAATCGTCGGCGCCGGCATCAAGCCCCCGGATTTTATCGTCTGTTTCGCCCAGAGCGGTTAGCATCAAAATGGGTACGGCAGAATTTAGGGCCCGTACTTGGCGGCATACATCAAGCCCGCTAAGGCCCGGCAGCAAATTATCAAGAATGATAAGGTCGTGAGAGCCCGCCAGAGCCATTCGTAGGCCAGTAGGTCCGTCCGTTGCTACCTCAACGGAATGCTGCTGCTCGGTAAGGCCCTTATGTAAAAACGACGCCACTTTGGGCTCGTCTTCCACCAACAATATTTTCATGTGGGAGAAACTAGGTGCGGTATGCAGAACGAATTCGAATTGGCCGAAGATACAGGGATTCATTTCGCTTATGGACCATGAAACGCTTCTGCTCTCTCTTTCGCACTTTCAACGGTGGGGTGGTGCTTGCAAGCAATAGGTGACAACTCGCACCGATAAATTTCACAGAGTGACTACCTTATATCACCACACGCATTTTTATCCTGCCAGCTTTTACTTATCAAGTAATACGCTCTGCGTCTGCTTCCTACAGAACGACGGAAGTTGCACGAATGCTTAAAAAGCAACATCACAGTATGGCTACTTAGTGTCTCGCCAAAGCTCCGCAAGAAACAACAAGCCTCTCAAATACCTTGTTCTACAAGTATTTGAGAGGCTTGTTTGTGGGCCCAACTGGAATCGAACCAGTGACCTGCTGATTATGAGTCAGCTGCTCTAACCGATTGAGCTATAGGCCCGGCGCGAAAGACACTAGTGTTAATGGTTTCGGCTGCGCAAACTTCGCCTTTTACAATGAAGTTTGCAATTGCGGCGGCAATATTTGAGCTACAGAACGCCTGTTTTGGTTTCACGTGCTGTTCTTTTCTTTCGCTACTGCCTCATTATGCCAACCCAAAAGCTGCCCAACCTGCTCTTCGATTTTGGAGGAGTTATCATCAACATCGACTATCAACGCACCTTGGAAGCCATGCGCCGCCTGCACGAGCACGGTGCTACTATTGCTTTTACTCAAGCGGCTCAAGGAGAAATTTTCGACCATATGGAAACAGGGCGTTTGACGCCCCAGGAGTTTCGGCAAGGGCTGCGCACGCACTACAACCTAACGGCCACCGACGAGGAACTAGACCTGGCCTGGAATGCTATGTTACTTGATGTACCAGCCGAACGGCTAACGCTCATTGCCGAATTGCGCGCCCAGGGCCATGAAACGGCGCTGCTTTCCAACACCAATCAAATTCACATTTCCACTATCAATAAAGTCTTACGGACGCAGTACGGCTTCGAGCACGGTATTGCCGACGCGCTAGACCGGGTGTTTTACTCACAGGAGGTGGGCTTGCGCAAACCGGGCAAGGAAATATTCGAGCACGCCCTGCGCGAGATGAACTGGAAGGCCGAAGAAACTCTTTTCATTGAAGACAGTTTTCAACATATTGAAACAGCTCGCCGCCTGGGGTTGCGCACGTTGTTTCTGTGTCCGCCTCATACCCTCATCGACGCTCTGCCTGCTGCCATCCGTGCCTTCCCCCGAGAATACGCCACTGCCCCTCCCCTTTCCTGATGCTTCGGCTCCCGCCTTCACCACTGAAGAGGCGCAGGCCGCCTTTGTGCGTTATGAGCGGCCGACACCGCCCCGTTGGCGTACGGCCCTGCTGCACCTGCTGCTGTTCGTTGTCACGCTGGTCACAACTACGCTAGCGGGCTTGGAGCTCACGCGGGGAGGCATCAACTTCCTGCCGATAGAAATATTTCTCTTGCCTACCGACCAACTATGGACGGAGCTCAGCCGCGGTTTATGGTTTTCGCTGCCATTTCTGGGGGTTTTGACGGTGCACGAGTTTGGGCATTATTTCACGGCCCGCTACAACCAAATTCGAGTGACGCTGCCATATTATATCCCATTCATACTCGGCATCGGCACGTTTGGGGCCGTTATTCGAATAAAGGATCGGATTTTCTCGCGCCGCGAATTTTTTGATGTTGGGCTGGCGGGGCCGTTGGCGGGCTTTCTGGTGGCGGTGCCCGTTTTGATTTACGGTTTCACGCACCTGCCGTCGCTGGAGTACCTGTTTAAAATCCATCCGGAGTACCGCCCTTACGGTGCCGACTACGCCCGGTACGTCTATCAAGGCAGCCAAGGAATGACACTGGCAAAGCCGTTGCTGTACCAAGGGCTGGAATATTTATTTGCTGATCCGGCGCTTATTCCTCATCCCAATGAGCTGATGCACTATCCAGTCCTCTTGGCGGGGGTGCTGGCGCTGTTTTTCACGGCTCTTAATCTGCTGCCCATTGGCCAGCTCGACGGGGGGCATATTCTCTACGGGCTACTTGGCTTTCAGCGGTTTAATCGGTTGTCGGGGGGGCTATTTATAGCATTTATCTTCTACGCTGGGTTGGGGCTGTTCACTCTGCGAACTTCTTCGGAAACCTGGCTTTATTGGGGGCTGCCCTACTTAGTTTATCTTTTTCTGGTGTTTCGGCGAGCTTTGCCCACGCCACGCCGGGCAATTCTGCTTGGCTTGGGTGTATGGGCTGCCCAACTAGCTGTTACCGTGGCTTTTCCGGGAATTATCGGGAATCCAGGGTGGCTGGTGTTTGGGCTGATGCTGGGTCGCCTCACCGGCATCTACCACCCACCCGCTCCAGACGAATCTCCACTTAGCCCCGGTCGGAAGGTGTTGGGCTGGCTGATGCTAGCTATTTTTGTGTTGTGCTTTACGCCTAGTCCGTTCCGGTAAGCGCTGCTTTCTGCGCAAGCGGCTCTTCAAGCACTGCGAAACGGTCTATCTATAGTTCTGGGCACACAGCCTTCCTTGGTTTTAAAATTTCCTTGATGCTCTTAGAACAGCGCCGGCTGCTGGCCGGCACCACGCAGCTTGCCTTGCGCCCAAACGGCCTTTACGTCTGCCAGCGCAACCGCGACGGTCGCCCTGTAGTGGAATTTGAAATGCCCTACGAAGAAGTGCTGCCCGTGCGCGTAACCCGCCGCCGAACAACGCCACAGCTTACCTGGCTGCCTTTAACCATTCTCTGGCTTTCCATCAACTTGCTTCAACGCCTTATTCCCACCAACGGGCCCCTTTCCGATACCACTTGGGTAGGGCTGTTTGTAGTAGGTGGTTTGCTGATTGCGGGAGGCTTATATGCGCAACGCAATTGGTGGCAGCACGTCACGCTCGGCACGGCCCGCGCCAACATCACCCTGGCCGACCGCCCTTCTGAGCGGGCTTCTGTCGATAAATTTGCGAGGGCGCTAGAGCAGCGTACGAAAGCCTACCTGCGTGAAGAATATGCCAACGTGAATCCGCTAGGCATTATTGAAACGCAATTGCACCGGCTGCGCTGGCTACGCACCCTCGATGTGTTGAGCGAAAACGAAACCCGAATATTAACGACCCGCCTCACCGGCCGCCTCGACATGCCGCCCTTGCGCAGTATGGGCCAAGTGCTAGAAACGCCTTACGTAAACTGATTGATTAACAAAAAGGAGAGGTGACTATTCGGTTTGCACGATATGCGCAAACCGAATAGTCACCTCTCCTTTTTGTTAATCAATCAGTTTATCGTCCTTCCAGAGCAGCTACGCCGGGCAGTTCTTTGCCTTCCATGTATTCGAGCAAGGCCCCGCCGCCGGTAGAGATGTAGGACACTTTATCGGAAAAGCCAAGCTGGTTGACAGCCGCGGCCGAGTCGCCGCCGCCGATGAGGCTGAAGGCGCCCGCTTCGGTGGCTTCGGCAATAGCCTGGGCCACGGTGGAAGTGCCAGCCGCGAAGTTGCTCATTTCAAATACGCCCATCGGGCCGTTCCACAGGATGGTTTTCGACTGACGCACGATATCGGCAAATGCTTTTTGCGACTCAGGTCCGAGGTCCAGCCCGAGCCAGCCGTCGGGGATGCTTTGGTTGCTGGCTTCGGCGGTGTTGGCGTCGTTGGCGAACTTGTCGGCAATGATGCTGTCGGTGGGCAAAACCAGGTTTACGCCTTTGTCTTTGGCCTGCTGAATCAGGCGTAAGGCCAAATCCATTTTGTCGGCTTCGAGCAGGGAGCTGCCAATGCTGCCGCCTTGCGCTTTGGCAAACGTGTAGGCCATGCCACCACCGATAAGCAAGTTGTCAACCTTATCGAGTAGCTTTTCAATGAGTTGTATCTTGTCGGAAATCTTGGCGCCGCCCATAATAGCCGTGAACGGCCGTTCGGCGTGTTCGAGCACCTTTTGGGCGTTGTCGAGTTCCGACTGAAGCAAGTAGCCCGCTACCCGATCCTCGGGCGCGAATTGAGCGGCCATAACAGCCGTGGAAGCATGTTTGCGGTGAGCTGCTCCGAAAGCATCGTTCACGTACACCTCGCCGAGTTTGGCTAGCTGCGTGGCAAATTTTTCGTCGCCTTTCTCTTCTTCCGGGTAGAAACGCACGTTTTCGACGAGCAGCACCTGGCCGGGTTGCAGGGCGTTAGCTTTTTCTTCGGCCTTCAGCGCATCATCCGCAAACTGCACTTCCTTGCCGTACTCCTGAGTTAAGCGCGCTACGATATGCTGGAGCGAATACTTGTTTTCGGGGCCTCCTTTGGGCCGGCCAAGGTGCGAAAGCAGTACCACCGAGCCGCCATCAGCTAAAATCTTCTGGATAGTGGGCGTAGCTGCCCGAATGCGGGTGTCGTCGGTGATGTTGAACTCCTTGTCAAGCGGCACGTTGAAGTCCACGCGTACCACGGCGCGCTTGCCGCTGAAGCTGTACTGGTCGAGGGTTTTCATATGAAAATGGGATGATGAATGAGCCTTGTACGGCACGAATGTAGCAAGTAGCACGAATCAGCCGTCAGTAGTCCGCGCGATGCCCGATTCTTTTACACAGGCAAAATGTTGCCTCAGTTATTCACAGGACCCTAGCGTGGCCCTCCGGGATACCACTCCGTTCTAGATTCCCCTTACCTTTGCGTTATCTATGAAAATTGGCATCTTCTTCGGCGGACCGTCGCGCGAGCGGGAAATTTCCTTCGCGGGCGGCCGCACCGTATACGATAACCTCGACAAGTCCTTGTTCGAGGCCATTCCCGTGTTTGTAGACAGCCGGGGCAACTTTATTCTGCTCGACTGGCACTACATCTACAAGGGTACCATCCGCGACTTTTATCCGCCGGTTTCAGCCCTGCCGCCTTCCACCCTGCCGGTCCAGGTATACCTGGAAAGCTTGGGAGAGCTGACGCAGGACGAGCAAGACCGCATCATTGGGAAAGTGGGCCGGCGCGTGCAACCACAGGAGCTGCGCGAATTAATGGACTTCGCATTCCTGGCTTTGCATGGACCAGGCGGCGAGGATGGTGCCATTCAGGGGCTGCTAGAATGGTACGGCATTCCGTACTCGGGCTCCGGCATTTTGCCTTCAGCATTCGGCATCAACAAAGTGGCCCAAAAGAAGCTGCTCAAAGCTCTCGACCGGCCCACGCCTAACTTCCGCGTCATAGCTGTGGAAGAATGGGATGCCGCTGATCCGGCTGCTACGCTCGACTACTTGGTGCGCGAGCTAGGTTTGCCGCTGGTTTTCAAGGCGCCGCGCCAAGGCTCCAGCATTGGCGTCAGCATCTTGCGCGAAGCCGATGCCACCAAGTTTGCCGCGGCCGTAGAGCGCAGCTTATTCCGCAAAACCGTTACCCGCGCCGAGTGGCAGAAGCTGACTGAGCGGGACAAGCTTCAATGGGTGCAGCAACTCGTGGATATTCGCGAAGGCATTGGCCTGCCCGTACTGGTGGAAGTTAGTGGCGCAGAAGCTGTAGCACCTACCATTGAGGTGCCTCAAGCCTCGGCTATTATTTATCATCCTGAAGCGTTACTGAATGCTATGGACAAGCATTTTGTAACCACTGAAGCGGTGCGGCTAACTAATGTAGACGGCGAGGCGCAAGTGCTGGTGGAGAGCTTCGTGAATGGCCGCGAATTCTCGTGCATCGTGGTAGAAGATGCCGATGGCAAGCCCTTGGCCCTGCCACCTACTGAAATTGTGAAGGGTGAGGAGATGTTTGACTACCGCTCGAAATACCTCCCCGGTCTGTCGCGCAAAATCACTCCTATCGACCTGCCGGAGGCAGACATCCAGCGCATCCGGGAGGCCTGCGAGGAAATGTTCGAAACCTTCGGCTTCCAGGTGTATGCTCGTTTAGATGGGTTCATTCAGGCTGATGGTACGCTTTTCCTCAACGACCCGAACACCACGTCGGGCATGTTGCCCGCCTCGTTCTTTTTCCATCAGGCGGCGGAAATCGGACTGAATCCATCACAGTTTCTCACGTTCTTGATTCGCACTTCGCTAGCGGCGCGGCGGCGCGGCGGGATGCAGCCAGTGCGGCTGGCCAGCTTGCTAAACCAGCTGGATATGGCCGTAGCTTCGCGGCAGCAACAGGAACGCACGCGCACTAAGGTGGCCGTTATTATGGGCGGCTACTCGTCGGAGCGGCACATTTCGGTGGAGAGTGGGCGCAACATCTACGAGAAGCTAAGCTCGTCGGTGAAGTATGAGCCGGTGCCGGTATTCCTGACGGGCAACAGCCAGGAGTTCCGCCTCTATGTGCTGCCTATCAGCGTAATGCTCAAGGACAATGCCGACGACATTCGGGAGAAGATAGAACTAGCGGAAGCCGGCCACGCTACGCACCCCATTCTCACCCGCATCCGCCACGAAGCCGAGGCCATTACCAGCACCTATGCCGGGCAGCCTGTGGAGCAGCCGCGCCGCATCACTTTCCCGGAATTGGCCGACACAGTGAGCGAGGTATTTATTGCCCTGCACGGCCGGCCCGGCGAAGATGGCGCGTTGCAGCGCGAACTAGAGCAGTACGGCTTGCCTTATAATGGCTCGGGCGCTGAAAGCAGCAGCATCACCATCAACAAGTTTGAAACCAACCGCAAACTGCGCGAAGCCGGTTTGCGCGTGGCCGAGCACCGTATGGCTAGCCGCCTGGAATGGACAGCCGACCCGGAGGTGTTCTACCAGAGTTTGGAAGAGCAGTTTGCTTACCCCTTCATTGCCAAGCCCGCCGACGATGGTTGCTCTTCAGCCGTTAAAAAAATCAAGAACCGGGCGGAGCTAGCGGCCTTTAGTCGCCTCATCTTCCGCGACCAAGAAGACCTGATGCCCGCTGACGCCCGCGTGCTGCAACTCGGTTTCAAGGAAGAATTCCCGCAGAAGGAGGCCTTCCTGGTGGAAACCTTGATAGCGCGCGACGGGGCCGCGCACTTCCTTGAAGTGACGGGCGGTTTGCTTACGCATTGGGGCGAAAACGGCGAATTGGAAATTGAGGTGTTTGAAGCTTCCGAAGCACTGGCAACGGGCGAGGTGCTGAGCTTGGAAGAGAAGTTTCTGGCCGGTGAAGGCCAGAACATCACTCCGGCCCGCTACGCGCCCGATCCGGTGGAGCGGCAACGTGTTTCCGAGGAAGTGAAAGCCGAACTGCGCCGGGTAGCGGAGGTGCTTGACATCCAGGGCTATGCGCGCATTGATGCGTTTGTACGGGTGCGGCAAAATGGGGCCGTAGAAGTACTTATCATCGAGGTGAATTCGTTACCTGGAATGACCCCCGCCACCTGCATCTTCCACCAAACCGCGCTGGCTGGGTATACGCCTTACCAGTTCATCGACCAGATTCTGGAGTTTGGGAAAGAGCGCAGCGAGAAGCTAAGCATCAAAAGTTAGAAGACCACTTCTTCTGGTTCAGCTTCAACTGCTTACCCCTATTCACTACCGATTTTCAGCTTCCAATTTCTAGTTCCTTCCATCAAGATGTCCTTTCTTAAATCTGATACCCCGCTCGACCTTGTCAAACACATAGTGGTGATGGGCCTGGCCACAGCAGCGTTGGTGTTCGGCTTTTTCTTCGTGTATCTGCCTCTCACCACCAATCATGGTGAAACGATTGTAGTGCCCAAAATCACGGGCATGAGCCAGGCGGCCCTCGACGACTACCTCAGCGAGCGGAACCTGCGCTACTTCGTAGACGATTCCAGCTACAACCCCCGTGTACCACCCTTCCAAGTTCTCCAGCAAGACCCCCTACCGGGTGAGCGGGTGAAGGAAGACCGTAAAATCTACATTACGGTGGCCATGCGAAACCCGCCGGTTATAAAAATGCCGAAGCTCACGGAAGGGTCAGAGAAAAACGCGCAGATGATTTTGAGTAGCTACGGCCTGACGGTAGGCAAACTTATTAAAGTACCTGATGTGCGCACCAACCAAGTGTTGCGGCAGTTGGTAGATGGTAAAGAAATTGCCCCAGGGGCGCCCATCACCAAAGGCTCCCGCATCGATCTAGAAGTAGCCGATGGCCTAGGCAACCAGGAATTTCCGGTTCCCAACCTCATCAACATGCCCGCCGACGAAGCTACTACGCTGCTAATAGGGCAAGGCTTACAGTTAGGCGAGACTTTCTACCAGGAGCCACTGGAAGGCGAAACCGAAGGAACGGTAGTGAAGCAGCGCCCTATTGCTTCGCCCGGAGCTACTATCCGCATGGGCCAGCTCGTGGATATTTGGGTAGCCGGCCAAGCGCCGTTGAAGTAGGGAACAGCACAAAGGCGGCAGGAGTGGTTATTCTACTCCTGCCGCCTTTGTGCTGTTCCCTACTTCAAACTAGTAAGGCATCCAAATAGCCTTGAAGTCGTTAACGAGGTTGCTCAACGACATAATCTGCTTGGAAGCTGTTGAAGAAATTCTTTCAGCCTGTTAGGCCGAGCTTATCGAAATATTCTTCTACCCAGGCACGTTCAGGGTGGATACGTTACTATTTGCAGCCTAATGAGCTTGAAACCTTTACGCTTTTCGCTGATTTCTTTGCTGAGTTTGCTGTCGTTGGTAGCGCGCGCGCAGGACGTGGCCCCTCTTGCTACCGATCCGGGTCGGGCAGCGCAACTACCTGCTCAGGCAGCAATGGCTCTACGGGAACAGGCACTGAGCTTGCCCTTTTTCGATGATTTCACATCGCCGCAGGAAGGAGCACCAAAGGTGCAAAATTGGCTGCCACCGGGTGGCGTACTGGTAAATAATCGGATGGCTTTCGAGCCACCCACGCGCGGTGTGGCCACTCTTGATGGCTTGCGCGGCAACGGCCTTGCTTACGGTGCGGGTGGCTACAGCGGCCTCGACACGCTGGTTTCGCAGCCTATCGATTTGAGTGGCCGCACCGCTGCCGACCAACTCTTCTTTGGGTTTTTCTGGCAAGCCGGCAATATCCGGGGCGGCCTCAATTCCAGCAGCAGCAGCCGGCAGGTATCGTTGCAGCTAGAGTTCAAGGACAATACGGGTAGTTGGCGACAAGTATGGATCGAGCGTAGCACCGGCCAGCGTACGGCCTTTCGCCAGAAGTTCATCGCCGTTACGCAGCCGCAATACTTGCACGGCGACTTCCAGTTTCGTTTCCGGGCCATTGGCAACGTGTCTACCAACGAAGATAATTGGAGTATCGACTACGTGCGGCTGGCACCCTTGCAACCCGTTCCGCCCCAGACGGTGATAGATACTTTGTACCAGGACGTAGCCATCAGCAAGCCGCTGAGCAGCTTATTGGCCCGCGGATCGGCTATGCCCGTATGGCAATTCAACGCCGCTAGCAACCCCGCCAGCCAGCTCAACCCGGCTACGTTCACTACCGTCAACAACCTCGACAAAAGTGGTTTCCCCACTCCTCTCCTAACCACGGGCACGGTGCAGGTAGTGCCCGCCGGATCGGTAGCTGCTTTTCCTACTACCGCGCCTAACACTTTGGTAAGCAACCAGCAACAAGTCCGTGTGGAAGGCAATCTTTCGTCCGTAACGCTGCCGAATACGCCCGAGGCCAAGTCTATTCGCCACCGGGTGGTACTAATCAGCAACGAAGTGAACCCGCTCACCCTGCCCAATGATACCATTTCCCGCGTAACAGAGCTTAGCGACTACTACGCCTACGACGACGGCACTGCTGAAGCCCGACTAAGTATTCCGCCCTTCGACCAGCCGGGCAATCGGTTTTATGCCTTGCGCTTTGAAGTGAACCGTCCGGACCTGGTCCGGAGTATTCGAATTAGGCCGGTTTATCCACAAGCCGCCGGACGCCAAATCACAGTAAACATTTGGGATGCCGACCCAGCGGTAAATGAGCAGCCGATGGCTACGGCCAAGGCTAGCCAGAATGTGGTCATTCCAGCTTCCCTACCAGCTGGGCAAACCTTTCTGGAGGTAACCTTTACAACTCCGGTGCCCGTGAGCGGCCGGTTTTATGCCGGTTATGGCCACGGACCAACCGGATTACTAGTGTCAAATTCCATTCCCTTTGGTCTTGATCTAAACTCGCCCGTCCCGGCAGATGCCTTCTGGCAGTTTACTCCGGGCTGGTCTCAGCCTACCGGCATTGCCTATCCAGCCGGGGCGCTGATGTTGCGGCCCGTGCTCAACAACAATGTTCTGGCAGTGGCACCCGCATCGGTAGCAGCCACCTACAGCCTGTTCCCCAATCCCAACACCGATGGGCAAGTGCAAGTGCAAGGGCGCTATGCCCAAGCTGTGGTAATGGATGCCTTGGGGCGGGTAGTTTGGCAGCAGCCTGCCACTCAGCGGGGGCAGCCTACATTAGATTTAAGTGCCCTCCCAGGTGGGGTGTACTTAGTACAACTTGCACTAAATGATAAACTTACGGTAACCAAACGCTTGGTACTAACAAAATAGTGGGGACGGAAAGTAAGAGGTTGGGTAGCAGATTTGGTGTGTTTTCAACACCTTTGTTGCTGATAAGCCTTTTCTCTACTCCACTAATAGTATTAATCAAATGCCTGATATAACTCCTGAGGAGCTAAAACAGCGTCAAGCCGCTGGTGAACAGCCTACTATTATAGATGTGCGCGAAACCTGGGAAAATGAAGAAGCCCGCATAGAAGGCAGCCAGAATATTCCGCTTGGTACGTTGCCACAAAAGCTTGATGAGCTTGAAGATCTAAAAGAGCGGGAAATCATTGTGCATTGCAAAGGTGGTGGGCGTTCCTCCTCTGCCAAAGCCTTTCTCACCCAACAAGGCTTCACCAATGTGCGCAACCTGATAGGCGGCTTCCAAGCGTATCAGAAAGGCTAACTCACTTTTCTATTTCTCAAGCAAAGGAGGGCGTTTGGCTAAGCCAAGCGCCCTCCTTTGCTTATGGGCACCGTGAAGCTGGCCTTCAAAACATTATTTCCTAATGATTTCGAGGGAGTTGCAAATTATGTAGTGCTTTTGGTTGTACACAACTAAACATTACACAACCAGTATAACTTATTAGTTTGAAGCGCATGAACTCCTCTACTGAACCCAAAATTGAAACTGCTCTGCTCAGACTGGATAACCAGCTCTGCTTTCCGCTTTATGCCGCTTCGCGGATGCTAACTAAGGCTTATCAACCATTCCTACTGGCACTCAACCTCACGTACCCGCAGTACTTGGTATTTATGCTGCTCTGGGAGCATGAGCAGCTAACCGTAAAAGAGTTAGGCGAAAAGCTAATGCTCGATTCGGGCACGTTAACGCCTCTACTTAAGCGTATGGAGCAAAAGCTATGGGTTAGCCGCCGCCGCGACCCCGCCGATGAACGGTCGGTCATTATCGGGCTGATGCCAGCGGGGCGGGCGTTGCAGGCGCAGGCTTGCCGCGTTCCTGCGCAGATACTCGACAAGTTGGCCATGTCACCCACTGAAATCAGCGCTTTGCGCACGCAACTCACGCATTTACTTGCTCAGCTAACTTAAGCAGTTGAGTTTTTCACTTCCCTTCTTTCACTTTTATGAAAATCGAAAAAGTTTTCACGGCGCAAGCCAAAGCCAAAGGTGGCCGCGACGGCCATATTTCCTCCGACAACCAAGTGCTCGATTTAGGTTTGAGCACGCCGAGGGAGATGGGCGGCCCCGGCAAGCCAGGCACTACCAACCCAGAACAGCTTTTTGCCGCCGCTTACGCCTCTTGTTTTGAAGGAGCGCTCGGAGTGGCCGCTCGCCAAGCTAGCGTGAAACTGGAAGGCGTGACCGTGGAAGCCCTGATAGGCTTTGGTAAAGCAGAAGATGGCGGCTACGGCATTTCGGCAGATCTACACGTAAACATCCCAGGCTTCCAGCAAAGTCAGGCCGAGGAGTTGGTACAAGCCGCCCACGGCATCTGCCCTTACTCGCGCGCTACGAAAGGCAACATTGAAGTTACCCTGACGACCACGACCAACGCTGCTTAAATCGGCCCCAACAGAAAGTCATCCTGCGTTTGCCCAGAGCCATGAAGAGGTTGCATACTTGTCTACTCTCAGGTAGACGAGGTGCCTACCCAACGAAGGCTTTTCGCGCAACTCAGGATGACTTTTTCGTTTACTTATCCCCACGCCACTCATGAAGACGCAAACCATCCTACTAGCCAACCGCCCCCAAGGTGAGCCAACGGCCGAGCAATTTCGGTTTGAAACCCGCGAAGTAGCTGCTCTTACTGCCGGCCAAGTGTTGCTTAAAACCCGCTACGTTTCCGTGGACCCGTATATGCGCGGCCGCATGAACGACGCCAAATCGTATGTGCCCCCGTTTGAGGTAAACCAACCTATTGCGGGCGGTATAGTGGCAGAAGTAGTGGAAAGCCAGAGCGAGAAACTACCTGTGGGCAGCGTAGTGGTTGGCAACTTGGCTTGGCAGGAATACAACGTAGCCGATGGCGCGGCCGTGAACCAAGTGCCTGCCGACCAAGCGCCCATCAGCTACTTCCTTGGGTTACTCGGTATGCCCGGCCTGACAGCCTACTTCGGCCTACTCGATATCTGCCAGCCCAAAGCCGGTGAAACGGTGGTGGTATCGGGGGCCGCTGGGGCCGTAGGTATGGTAGTAGGGCAGCTAGCCAAAATCCAGGGAGCCCGCGTTATCGGGACGGCGGGTTCCGACGAAAAAGTGGCTTACCTCAAAGAAATAGGCTTCGACGAAGCCATTAATTACAAAACCACACCCGACATAGCCCAGGCGCTAGCCACTGCGGCCCCCAACGGCATCGACTGCTACTTTGATAATGTGGGCGGTACCATTACTGATGCCGTGTACGACCTTCTCAACAAGCATGCTCGTATTGCGCTTTGTGGTCAGATCTCGACTTACAACGCCACCGAAGTGCCTGTTGGCCCGCGCCCCGAAGGCAAGCTGCTCAAGACCAGTAGCAAGTTGCAAGGCTTTATCGTGTCCGACTACTTGGAACGCTGGCCAGAAGGCGTAAAGCAGCTCACCGAATGGTACAGCCAAGGCAAACTCAAGTTCGAGGAAACCATCACTGAGGGCTTCGACCAAATTCCGACAGCCTTCCTCGGGTTGTTTAAGGGCGAAAACACCGGCAAAGCCGTTGTGAAAGTTGTTTAAAGTATCCTTAAACACCACTCTAATCCTTGTTCACTAACGCGTGGTGCAACGGTAGCGCGCCTAAATTCATTTTCAATGAGCAAGCAAGTAGCCAATCCGGCTGATGTATACTGCGTGGCAGCCGAATGGCGGGCGCAGGCCGGGCAGGAAAAAACCGTAGCGCAGTTGCTCTTAAAAATTGTGGCGGCTGTCGAGCAGAAAGAGCCGGGCAACTTGCAGTATACCGCCCACCAAGACCCGGTTGAGCCGGGCCATTTTTTCCTTTACGAGCAGTATATCAACAAAGCTGCTTTTGAAGCGCACCGCCAAACAACCCACTACCAGGAAATTGTAATCAACCAGATTGTGCCTCTGCTCACCGAGCGCAAGGTATTTTTCTACCTCCCACTGGTATAGAGTGGGCTGTATTAGCTTTTAGCCTTTATTCCCTTAAAATCAGCATACCCATAAACACACTACTGGCAGTAACCTCACACAATTGACTTGGCGATGCCGGCAAAAATCCGGTTGATTACCGGGCAAAACTCGGCTTCATCAGAAGCTGCTGCTGTGGAGTTACTCAAGCAACTAGGCAAGCAGGCTCCCACCCAACCAGGTAACTGTTCTTCCGACACAGAAGGAATCTGGGTATTGTCGTTGAACATCTTCACTCAGATTCCTCCTGCGTCGGAAGGACAGTTATCTGGTTGGGGAGGCCATGAATACAGTCCGCTGGCTCAATGAAAACAGCTTCGGCAACCCACTTTGTGAGTTGCCGAAGCTGTTTAGTGTTGTAAGTACTACAAGAAAACTAAACCCTGTTACTGCAAACGGCCATCGGGTGCATAGCGCAGCTCTCCTAGCTCGACTAGTTCCCGCAGCTGCTCGGTTACCGTAGTGGCTTGACCGGGAGTGAAATGGGCAAGTACTTCGCGGGGCGTTTGGGGCGTGGTGCGGAGCAGCGCTAGAAGTTGCTCGCGTAGCGACGCCGAAGGGGCCGCTTCTTGCTTCGCCTTCTTTTCAGCCAAGCAAAAGTCGCAGACCCCACACGCGTGAGCATCCGGCTCACCAAAATATTCAAGTAGAAGCTGCTGCCGACAACGTCCCCCGGCAGCATACCGGATAACAGCCTTCGTCTTTTGGTGAGCTAGCTCCTGGGTTTGAATAAGATGTTTTTGGTCGAGCGGAAGCTTATCCGCATCGAAGCGCGGAGTCGTGAACAGGGCCTGCGGTGAGTCGTGACGGGGCTGGTACTGAATGATGCCTGAGCGGTGCAGAAACAAAAGCATCTTGCGCAGGTCAACCACGCTTAGCTTCAGGTGCTGGGCAAGGCTGTTTTCAGAAATCCGTTGGAAGCCCGCGAACAACTCGCCCCCATGAAAGCGCAACAAGCTCTTGATGAGCTGATCGTGCTGCGCATTGGCTACTTGAAAGCGGTAGAGGTCGGTGTGGTCGATGGGGATGTAAACGCGGGCCGGGTCGTTCACGGTCTCGTTCAGCAACACAAATCCCTCGCGGGCCAAGGTGCGCAAACTATTATGCGCCTCTAGGGCCTTAATGCGGTAAGTTTCCGCGAACTGCTGAATATCGAAATCAAAAGCGACCAATTCGCCCCCACCTACTGCCGTGCGCGAAAAGTTGGCTAAGGCCTGGTACACGCGACGTACCGTGTCGAGTGGTGGATGGGCCTGCTGGGTGCGGCGGCGCAACTCGTCGGCATCATTGGGGCCGGCAAGGAGCACAGCAAAGGCGTATTTTTCGTCGCGGCCGGCACGACCCGCTTCTTGGTAATATGCTTCCAAGTTATCGGGCGCCTCTAGGTGTACAACCAGGCGCACATCGGGCTTGTCGATGCCCATACCAAAAGCATTGGTCGCCACAATGCAGTGCACTTTGTTTTGCATCCAATCCAGCTGGACGCGGGTACGCTGCTCGGTAGGCAAGCCCGCGTGATAAGCCGCCGCCCGCAGGCCGTGCTGCTGCAAATAGGCGGCAGTTTCTTCGGTTTGGCGGCGCGTACGGGTGTATACAATGCTAGTTTTTCCTGCTCCCACTCCGCGCACCACTTCCAGCAGGCGGCGTAGCTTGTCCTCTGTAGCCAGCACCGAATACGACAGGTTGGGCCGGGCGAAGCTCTGCTGAAACACCTGGTAGCCAGGCCGGAATTGCAGCTTTTCTATTATTTCCTGCCGTACCCGCTCGGTAGCGGTTGCCGTAAGAGCAACACAAGGCACTCCTGGCAGCAATTCGCGCAGCTCTGCAATCCGGAGGTAGGGGGGCCGGAAATCGTAGCCCCACTGCGACAGACAGTGTGCCTCGTCTACAGCCAGCAAGCTCACTTTCATCTTGGTTATTCGGGCCCGAAACATATCGGTCAGCAGGCGCTCCGGCGATACGTACAGGAACTTCACTGGTCCGTACACGCAGTTGTCCAGCGTCTGGTCGATTTCCTGGTGGCTCATGCCTGCGTACACCGCTTCCGCTTTGATACCCCGCTTGCGCAGGTTTTCCACCTGGTCCTTCATTAGCGCAATTAGTGGCGACACCACCAAGCACATCCCGTCGCGTGCCAAGGCGGGAACTTGAAAGCAGATGCTTTTGCCCCCGCCGGTAGGCAACAAGGCCAGCACATCCTGACCAGCGAGTACCGCCCGGATAATGTCTTCTTGCAGCGGCCGAAATGCCGTATGCCCCCACGTTTGGTGCAATACCTGCAGAATATCGTGGGTGGGCGCAGTCACGAGAGTAATAAGCTTAGCGAAACCACGAAGGTACAGCCGAGGCCTTGGAAACGGAAGAGCTAAGACGGGCGGACTTCAGCGATGTAACTTACCTAAAACAACCGACCTAATTTGAACTATAACAACTTTGAGCTAGCACTTGATATCAAGCAGCAATCTCTATAAAGTTTTATTTCTCTACCAAATGGCTTGTTTCCAAGATTATATAAACCAAGTATAATTATCAATAAAATTATTTTCCTGAGTGATAGTCCAACAAAATAAATATAATTACATTTATCACATTAAAAAACGCTGTCAGTCATCTTATCCATACCTAGACAGCTATAAAGTTAAATAACCCGCTCTCTTACCACTCTCACACACTTACTTGCCACCTTTTTTTAATTACATTATCATGTCTCTTGAATTATTATCAGAAACCTCTACTGTATCCATTTCCTACGACAACCGCAATAGATGGCTATATCTGGATTGGTTTGGGGATCTCACGCTAAAATCAGTTCAGGAAAGCTGCTTGCTTATTGCGAAATGTTTCCTTAGTCAAAGTTGCGTGCGTATTCTCAACGACAACACCAACGTAACTAGTATCACGCCCGATGTAGGCATATGGCTTGCCAATGACTACTTACCGTACATGCACCTAGCGGGAGTTGAGCACATGGCTTGGGTATATTCTTCTAGCATCGACACTCAGTGCTGTACCGATGTGGCACTATACAACATTTCAACGCCTGTAGTAGCTCTCTTTAGTGATATAGCCTCCGCCTACAGTTGGCTATGCTCGGTAAAGTTTAAGGCACCAGCTCTGATGCCGACAGCGAAATCGGTAAGCCCAAATCAGCAACAGCTTAAAAATTATGTCTTTTCACTCTCGCTGAACGCCCTGTATGTCAGCTAATATCAAGATGGCTATAAAACAAAAGCCTGGCTCCGATTGGAACCAGGCTTTTGTTTTATAATCAAAGACTCAATTAAGCAGCAGCTGATTGACCGTTTTCGCGGTCGTCGATGGCTTTCTTGAGCTTGGCAATAGCCTGCGTGGCACGCTCATCGTCCAGACGGTTGATGTTAAGCAACATCTTGGTCTTCTCCTGACGCGTGATAACCGGATGGTTCAGCAGACGGATAATTTCTTCTTTCTGCGCAGCCGAAGCATACGTAACAGCGGCAGGTGCCTCCGCTACAGCAACTGGCTCGGCCACTACCGCTTTCATAGGAGCAGTAGCTTCAGCAGCAGGAGCTGAAACAGTAGCGGCAGGTACTACGGCCATGGCAGGCTGCGCAGCAGTGGGCGTGTTGCCACCATATTCCATTTCCTCGGCGGGCGTGG
The DNA here is from genome assembly GCF_964242765.1 of uncultured Hymenobacter sp. Lineage (NCBI taxonomy): Bacteria > Pseudomonadati > Bacteroidota > Cytophagia > Cytophagales > Hymenobacteraceae > Hymenobacter > uncultured Hymenobacter sp. The sequence goes on along the minus strand of NZ_CAXTBM010000013.1, from coordinate 80,654 downwards.
GCTCGTAACCGGCAGCCCGAATAATCCAGGCCAGGATGTTGCGATACGCCTTACCGATAGCCCGGGTCTGGGCCATGCTCATGATAGCAAACTCTTGATAAAACTTCTTGCCTTGCTCTTTGCTCGAGCAAATAGCGAAGCCAGCACCTACCGTCTGCCCAGAACGCATATCAAATAGCGTCACCTTAGCTTGGTACTTCAGCTCTTGGTCGTTTGAAACGTTGATGACGTGGTCAACGATAGGCACGATGCCTAAGCGTGAACCGGCATACTGCCAGCCTTCCACGTTTACAAACTCTTTGCCTTGCACCGTAGTGGTTAGCTTGTTTTCCTTAATGAACTTGGCCAGGTCGGTAGCCAAGTGCAGCGTCTCGTCAGAGCGCGAGATGTCGTAGCTCTCCACTTTGGTCTTGCGAATCGGCTCTTTGATGGTCTTGGTTGCTTCGCTCATGGCGTCTGTTCTGTTATGTCCTGTAATACCGTGATTATGATCTGTTATGTTAACGCCCCAAGGTCTGAAAAGGTGCAAAAGGATATATATTTTTTTGTAAATTTTATCACTGTCTATCAAGTACTTACAAAGCTTATTTTAAAATTATTTAGCGAACTAATAATTTTAGTTAAAATCATTGGGTTTCGCCTTCTCTCTGACGGCTTTTTCCTGCCTTCCGCACCGCTCAGATAGGCTATTCGAGCATAAGAAAACCCGCCCCTTCGTTTCCGGAAAACGAGGGAGCGGGTTGCAAAACATGGTCCGGGTCAAACGGACGCATTACCAGGGTCGTGTGCTATGTACTGATATCCTGAAGAAGTTTCTCTCTTTTGTACGAGGGAGCTAAACAGTGGGTTGTAGCTTAGCTGCCTCCTTCCCAAATGAGTCCGTCCTTCATCGTAATCTTCCGGTCGGCCATTTCAGCTAGCTGGTCGTTGTGGGTCACAATGACGAAGGTTTGTCCTAGTTCCTTACGGAGCAGAAAGAAGATCTGGTGCAACTCTTGTGCATTCTGCGAGTCGAGGTTGCCACTGGGTTCGTCGGCGAAGATGATTTCGGGAGAGTTAATGAGGGCCCGCGCTACGGCGGTGCGTTGCTGCTCGCCGCCACTCATTTCGCTCGGCTTGTGGTCGGCGCGGCGCTCTAAGTTGAGCATGCCCAATAGCTCGCGGGCCCGCACGCGGGTTTCAGTTTCCGAGCGGCCAGCCAAGTAAGCGGGTAAGCACACATTTTCGAGGGCCGTAAACTCGGGCAGCAGATTATGAAATTGAAAGATGAAGCCGATGTGCCGGTTCCGAAACCGGGCTAGCTCCGACCGTTTCAGCGAATTGACCGATTCGCCATCGAAAAGCACATCTCCCGAATCGGGGTTGTCGAGGGTACCCAGGATGTGCAGCAACGTGCTTTTGCCTGCCCCCGAAGAACCTACAATCGATACTATCTCCGATTTTTCAATCGTCAAATCAATGCCCTTCAGGACTTCCAGCGTGTTATATTTCTTTCGAACGTTGATGGCTTGCAGCAAAACAGAACTAGATAAAGTGAGCCGAGAGGATAGAAAACAAATCTACGGTTTGCCCCGCAGATTACGTGGTTCCCGTGGAATTCGCTGCTCGCGGATGCCTGTGTTGAATTGGCGAACTGAACGCTTGCCGTTACCACTGGTTTTCTGCTACTTGAACGTCTTGTTCGGCCCGTGCTATGCCAGCTATTTTTTCTCTCGTCTTGGTGCGCCGGTTTTGGTGGTTGCCTTTGTTGCTCCTAGCGGCACTCGTGGCGTTGGGCGTGTTGTGGTGGCACTGGCCCCGGCAAGTACCTGCCATAGAATCACCAGTTAGTGCTGCTAACTTGGTGGGGCCTCGTCCTGCTGATGGCCGCCTAAGGGGAGTTAATTGGGTAGCGGCCGATTCTGCTGCCAGCTCCAACTTAGAGCCGCTGGTGCGCAGCGGCATTACATGGATAGCTCAAACGCCTTTTGGCTGGCAAGCAGGAGCCACCACCCCCGAGGTGCGCTTACATACAGGAGTGCCCAACCGTGGCCATTGGGGTGAAAGCGACCGGGGGCTTACCCAAACCACAAAGCTTGCCCGAGAGCGTGGTATCCGTACGATGCTCAAACCCCATTTGTGGCTGCGTGGCGGCAAAGGCTCCTGGCCCGGCGACATCAACATGACTTCCGCCGCCGACTGGCAAACCTGGTTTGCCAGCTATTCGGTTTTCCTGTTGCATTATGCCCAGCTAGCGGAAAGCAGCGGCATGGACGCCCTCTGCATTGGTACCGAATTGCAGCACGCCAGCGTGGGCCACGAAGTTGAGTGGCGTGCCCTCATTAAGCAGGTGCGGAGCGTGTACCACGGGCCTCTTACCTACGCCGCCAATTGGAGCGGAGAGTTCGAGCAAATCCGCTTTTGGGATGCCTTGGACTACATTGGCATCCAGGCCTACTTTCCCCTTAGCACAACTACCCGGCCCACCAAGGCTACGTTATTAGCTTCGTGGAGGGAACCGCTCCGCCGTATCGAAGCCGTGCAGAAGCGCTACAAAAAGCCGGTGTTATTCACGGAAGTTGGCTACAAGACTACGCCCGACGCGGCCATTGAACCGTGGGCTTGGCCCGACCGGACGGCCGTGTTTACGGAGCTAGACGAGCAAACGCAACGCACCTGCTACGAGGCTATGTTCGAGACCTTTTGGCGGCGGCCCTGGTTTCAGGGCACCTTTATCTGGAAGTGGTACCCCGGCTTGCAACCCAACGGCCCCGCCCACCGCCACCTCGATTTTACGCCCCAGCACAAGCCCGCCGAACAAGTGATGGCGCACTGGTACGGCCAGTAAGAGGTTGGTAGTTGCCGGTTGATTGCTAGTGAATTGCTCGTTAACCGTCTCAGCAATCCATAAACAGTAATCAACAATCCACTTGTTTCTACCTACTTTCGTGCACATATCGAACCACTCCATAACTGACCTCCATGAACATTCACGAGTATCAGGGCAAAGACATTCTGAAACGCTACGGTGTACGCGTGCAGGAAGGCATCGTAGCCGACACCGCCGACCAGGCCGTGGCTGCCGCAAAGAAGCTGAACGCTGACACTGGCACTAGCTGGTACGTAATCAAAGCCCAAATTCACGCTGGCGGCCGCGGCAAAGGGGGCGGCGTGAAGCTAGCCAAAAACCTGGAGCAGGTAAAAGAAATTGCCGACCAGATTATCGGCATGCAGCTCGTGACCAAACAGACCGGTGCCGAAGGCCGCAAAGTGCACAAAGTGCTCGTTGCCCAGGACGTATACTACCCTGGCGAGTCGGACCCGAAAGAGTACTACATGAGCGTGCTGCTGGACCGCAGCACCGGCAAAAACGTTATTATCTATACCACTGAGGGGGGCATGGATATCGAGGAGGTAGCGGAAGCGCACCCCGAGAAAATTCACCGCGAGCATATCGACCCCCGCGTCGGCTTGCGCCCGTTCCAAGCCGCCAAAATTGCCTTCAACCTTGGCCTGACGGGCCCAGCCCAAAAGGAAATGGTGAAGTTTGTAACGGCGCTCTATAAAGCGTACGATGACACCGATTCGGCTATGTTCGAAATCAACCCGGTGCTGAAAACGTCGGACAACAAAATCCTGGCTGTTGACGCCAAGGTGACCCTGGACGAAAACGCTCTCTACCGTCACCCCGATTTCTCTGCCCTGCGCGACACCAACGAGGAAGACCCCTTGGAGGTAGAAGCCTCCGCCTCGAACCTGAACTACGTGAAGCTCGATGGCAACGTGGGCTGCATGGTAAACGGCGCGGGCCTAGCTATGGCCACCATGGACATCATCAAGCTAAGCGGTGGCGAGCCGGCCAACTTCCTCGACGTAGGGGGTGGAGCCAATGCCCAAACCGTAGAAGCTGGTTTCCGCATCATCCTGAAGGACCCGAACGTGAAAGCCATTCTCATCAACATCTTCGGCGGTATCGTACGTTGCGACCGGGTAGCGAACGGGGTAGTGGAAGCTTACAAGAACATCGGCGACATTAAGGTGCCCATCATTGTGCGCCTACAAGGCACCAATGCCGAGGAAGGTGCCCGCATCATCGACGAGTCAGGCCTAAAAGTTTACTCGGCCGTGCTACTCAAGGATGCCGCTGAGCGTGTGAAAGAAGTGCTGGCAATGTAATGTAAAGCGACACAGAGCGAACAACCAAAAGGCCGTTGGGTGTATACCCAACGGCCTTTTGGTTGTTCGCTCTGTGTCGCTTAGGCCTCCTTGGCCACACCAGCGTTTTCTTCAGCTTCCACTGGAATAGCCTGCCCTTGCACGCGCAGTTCCACCTCCATGTTGCCACGAGTGCCTACTGAATAAGGACATATTTTGTGCGCCTGACGCACCATTTCTATGCTTTTGTCTTGATCAAATTTCTTCAGATCCACATCCAGTACAGCACTCAAGCCATAGCCTTCGCCTTCCTGAAACAACGATACCGAGCAATTTACAGTTGTGTCAGCATCCAGTTTGTCGTTGGCCCGCTGGGCAATAACCAATAGCGCTTGCTGAAAGCAAGAAGCATAGCCCGCCGCAAATAATTCCTCTGGGTTAGTGGCTCCTTTCTTTCCACCTAAGCCTTCTGGCACTGACATATCGAGGTCGATAATACCCGTAGTGGAGCGTACGTGGCCGCTACGGCCGCCAACGGCAGAAGCTTCGGCCGTGTAAAGTGTTTTCTTTTCAGTGGTTGCCATAATGGGTTTTGGTTGGTCGAGTTCAAGAGTAGTTAACTGAATTGACGCTCGGAAGGTTGTGGCAGGCCAGTACAGGTTTTTGCAGAAAATGACCCATCAGGTTTGGCAGCAACGCTATTTCTACCTAGTTTTGCCCGTCCTAATCCGGTCACGTCGTACAACGGATAGTATGAGAGTTTCCGAAGCTCTTGATCTAGGTTCGATTCCTAGCGTGACCACAAAAAAGTCCCTTAGCGCGTTGCTAAGGGGCTTTTTATTTTTTGTGTGGCAAATTGTGGGGCAGTCTCAGCGCCTTTTCCGCTCAAACTCCACCAATACATTCGGGTTAACTGCCGTGTCTTTTCGCTGGCGGTCCTCCCGTTTTTGGTCCCGTTCGTACACGCGTGCTTTCTGTAAGTTGGCCTGCCGAATTTTTCTGGTGTCTTTCCGGTTGAGCCGCTTGTAGTACCGCCGGTGCCGATTATAGGTGCGCTTTGCCTTTCGGGCTGGACGATAATCATACTTGGGCGGCACGTCCGACCGCTGCTGCACGGATGCCAGCACTTCGGGCAAGGCCCCTGGGCGCACGAGGTCGGCGGTGTCGAGCGAGGTGCTCAGGTCAAGTAGCTCGTACTGCTTAAGAGGGGGCGGCTGCGCAACAGCGGCATTGCCGCAAAGGGTGGCCAGGAGCAAGCCGATCATCAAGCCGACTCGCTGTAAAAGTGTTCTCATAAGGATGCGTTGAGATGAACAATGAGTTAAAGGACTCAAAGCTCTTCTCGACGACAGCCTCTAAAAAGGACAGTAAACCTATTGCGGCACCGTATCTAACTGCACTACCAACACCTCACTCGGCACGTGGCCGGCTAGCTGCTTCAGCACGGCGATGGCCGAGGCGAACGACCGCTTGGCCAGGCCAAAGCCCCGCTCCGGGTCCTGCGGATAGCGATAGTCCATGTAACCATTTTGCTTCAACTGAAAGCCTATCCTGTTGGGCTGGTACATCACCCACACTTTAGCCCGAACTTCCAATATAGATGCCGGCTTGCCCCGCCACAGCAGCACGTAGCCAGGCAGGGCCTTGACTTGCTTGTGCAGCACACCCATTGATTCGCCGGCAGCCGGGCCGATTACGGCAATGCGGCCGAAGCTACCAGGTAAGGTTAGGTAGACTAAAGGAATATCAGGCTCGAGCCAACTTTCCATCTAAAGCAATCTGACTACAACTGTCGCTAGCTGTAGTCAGGTTTCAATTAAGCGAAGGCTGTGGCGTTCCGTACAGCGCTTCTTCAATAGCGGCCTCAAAGCATGGGGCTATGTACTTGTTAATGGCTACTTGCGTGGGGTGTACGCCATCCTTGGACAAAGCAGGCTGCTGCGGGTCATTCGCTTGAATAGCCCGCACATCAGCCAGAGAACTGAGCCAGGGTTCGCGTTTAGCTCGTGCAGCGCGTAGCAGCAGCGCACATGAATCTAGGCGCGCCGCCGTGGTTTTCAGCGGCGGATTATAGTTTTTATCCGGCCCGCGGTACTTATCTGCCGGCGGCGTGCCGACCACAATAAACGCTTTCGGATATTTTTGGCGCAGGTTCTGACAATAGCGCTTAACTGCCTCATAGGTTTGCCGGCCCGTGACCGTGGAATCCTTACGGGGGTGGTTGTAGCCTTCCCAGACTACAAACACGTTCTTAAGCGCCGGGTCGTAGGCCGGAAATATTTCCGTGGCCTCATCGGCAATCATATCAACGGTCGTCTGCCCGCCCTTGGCAAAATTGACGGTATCCACGCCCACGTTGCTTCCGCGTGCCCGCAGGTGTTGCTCAAACAGCGTCGTAACAGTCCCGCGAAATTTGCCATCAAAGTTGTTGACGATACTATGCCCGTCGAAAATCAGCTTGTATTGAGCGCGGGGCTTGGGCTGGCATTGCGTCAAGAGCAAAGGCAGGAGTAACAAAAAATAAAAACAGCGGATAGCTTTCACTCGCATTTGATACTTATTAAACTGATTTAGTAGACTCTATGCTCCGCCGAAAGACGCGGGCTTTAGACTTATTGCGTCCTTGAAATCACGCAGGGTTGCTGGCGCTTGGCAGTAGAGCGTGTTTTGGTGCAATCCTAACCAATGCCCGACAATTACTAGCCCGTTGTCGCACAGTAGCACGTCCTGAAATAAACCTATACTTTCGTCGGCTAACGCCCGGAAACCATGCGCTTTGGTTACATAAGGCAGATTGGTTTCTTTATCGAGGACTGGGTAATCATCGATATTTTGGTAGGTGTACCCAGCCTCCTCCAAAATCTTTATTGCATCACTATTTTTCATTTTACACTATCTAAGTATGGGGGTAACAGTTGAGGCGGTGTCCAGCACTTGCTTCTTCCGGCTGCCAACCAGCCATTTATGCACGGGCTCTTCGACAAAGTGAAATAGAAAGATGGAAAGCGCAACCAGCAGTACGAAGCGCAGCAGGATAGATTCGATCCCGGAACGCTCCAGCACTTGGTTGGCAATTCCCATGTGAATCAGATAAAAGACGTAGGAGCTTTTACCGAGCAAGTCAAAGACTTTGGTCTCTAGCAGCTGCCGTAGGGCACTGGCCTCGTAAATCAGCCCCCAAAAGAAAGCAGCGATTCCAATGGGCAATAGTAAATTATTCAAAGCCACTCCCAAAGGGTTGGTCATGCCCAGATAATCTTTCGGCTCATTCACGGCGGCTAGGCCTGCTACGCAGGCAACCATCCACACAACGGCGCCATACGTGACATACGCTTGGCTTCTAACTGGTTGGGCGCCCATGCGGCGCACGAGCAGGGCTAAACCTATACCAAGCAAAAATTCCGCGCACCGACCGAAGAAGGTGAAAGCAATCATGAAGGGGTAACTCTGAAAAAAGCCGTAGCGATGCGGCACGAAGGCAACTAACAGACAGCCAGTCGTCACCAGGCCCGCGCCGTAGAGCAACAGCACAAGAGCTGGATGCTTGCGCCGGTAGAGTCCCAGCAAGAGCAAGGGCGCCGAGAAATAAAAGCATTCCTCTACCGTCAGCGTCCAGCCTGGCGCGACGCCGGTGAAAATGAACTGCTCGAAAAAGCCTTTAAGAAACGTGAGGTTGAGCGTGCTCACCAGTAGCTTGTCCCGCAGCAAGTAGCCAGACCACTGGCCCGTTAAGTCGAAGTCGGGGCTTAGCTCGATGAGGACCAGCGTGAGCACGGTCATCAGAAAGTACATTGGATAGATCCGGGCAACGCGGTTGCGCACGTACTTCCGCAGCCAAACACCAGAAAATTGCAGGCTATCTATATAGCGAATGCAAATTAGAAACCCGCTCAGCACGAAAAACACCGTCACCCCGACGTGCCATTCATGCGTCAGCCGCCACGCCCACGATCCTTCCTGGAAAGGATTGAAGTGCAGGAAGAAAACCATGTAGGCGGCAATAGCACGTACTCCAGTAAGGGCGGGGAAATATTGTTTTTTCTGTGACATTAAAACAACGGCTAGGTGCTCAGCAATGAAGGTTCCTTTATCAAGTACTTGTGCAGGGTACCGACCGGCACCCCGGTGGCGGCACTGATCTTGCGCACGCTGAGCCCATCCACTTGCAGTGCCCGGATTTCCTGGACTACTGCCGGCGCCAGTGCCCGGCGCCCGTGCACGTATTCCTCCCCTTTCGCCGCGGCCTGCGCCCTCTTGCGGGTAAGCCCCTGCTTCACGTTCTCACTGAGTCGCTCGCTGTAGTAGCCAGCAGCCCAACCAAGCACGGCCTTCATGAAGTCCTTCATCGGCCCGGCCGTGTTGAGCATGGGCTCGGAATAGCTCCAGAAGCTGACGCCGCACTGCTCCAAAAGAGACGTGTGCTCAAACACCTTCTCGATGCCCTCGCGGCTGAAGCGGCTCAGGTCCCACACGCGCACCATCTCGAAGCGGCGCTTGCCAGCATCGGTGAGCAATTGCTGGAAGGCCTTGCGGCTGGACTTGCGGCCCGACTCTTCGTCAACGTACTCTTTATAGATTACATCGCCGGCACGCTCAGCCTCCCGGCGCAGGACCACGAGTTGATTTTCCGGATCCTGGTCTTTGTCGTTGGTCGACACGCGAGCATATAAGGCTACTCGCATGCTATCGGCAAAAGTGTATTTGACTTCAGCTTGATATTGGCTGAATAATGCATACTGCCCAGCCTAGTATGTGGCCCAAAAATGCTGATGAACTTCCAACCCATGAAAGGCACATAGCCGTTGGCATCTGCCGTGCCTCGAAAATCTTCCAGCGTTTGGAGCACTGGCATATAATCAGGATACCCTGTTCTTATTGTCTCAGTATTTAAATCTTCATGTGCCTTCCAAATCTCATACCCTTCCGCATGAAGCTTCACATATATTTCTTGGTTCAGGTTAAAGCCGATGAATTCCATGAGCATTAATTACCGAAGAGTTCTATACGCTCAACTGAGCCAAAATCGCAAAACACTTCCATGTTTTGCCACTGGTAACTTGTACCCGTTTTGTAAAAACGATCACTTCTGCCTTGCTTGGCGAGATAGTCCAACAACTGGTTAAAAGTGTTCTCACCTAATATTATCAGTTTTGCACTACGCTTGTGAAGAGCAAGAAAATTCTTAGCCTCTTCATTAAGGGTTTGTTCGATCTCTGCGCCGGTCATATGCCTGAAGTAACGGTGAGTTTATAGTTAAAGCGCAGGTAGTCCATCTCAGCTGCGGCAAACGCATCGCCAGTTTTCGAAGCAATGATTATATCCCGGATGGCACTGGGGTGGTAACTCTGGTTGAAGGGCTGCGCCCAGGTAGCGCGCAGGGTCTGACCTTCATGCTCGAACTCGATAAAGGTTCGGCGGTCGGTCTGGTGACGTACTTGCATAAGCAAAGGTAGGTGTTCGAATTAGAGTTCTAATTCGAACACTTTAGGACCCCACGAAAATGCCCCCGAAAACAAGGTTTTTCGGGGGCATTTTTTGCCAGGTAATTCGAACACCCACTTAGCCACTGATTCCGCTGTCCTGGCTCACCTCTTTGTAGGTCTTATATTCCTTATCGAAATCGTGTAGCTTCTGAACGACTTGGAACTCCCGCGCCCAAGTATCCATCCGCTCGTTCTGCCGGCGCTGCTCCTCAACCAGCTGCCGCAGCAACAAGACCGACTCGTCCGAGCCGCTCCCCTCGCCTGCGACGGGCACCGGGCTGCTGCCGTCGCTGGTGGCGCCGCCGGCCGCGTAGCCGCGCAGGCGCTTGGCCTCCAGCCACTCTTCCACCTGTACCACCTTCGGGTCGGCCCGCATCCACTGCGGGATGACGTATTCGTTCTCATGCACAACGCCGGCGACCACGAAGCCCTCCTGATCGAGCAACTGCCCACCGCCGGAAACCGAAAACTGGCTGCTGTCAAGCAGGCTCTTCCCGCCAGTAGCCACTGTGCGCCCCCCTTCCCGGAAGCCCGCAATCTTGGCGGCCGACACGCCCGCACTCACCAAGGCCAGCGCGTTGGTGCCAATCGTGTAGGCGACGCCCAGCGGCACGGTAAAGGGCGGGGCACTGGCTGAAATTTTCGCCCCCGCCTCACTGTTGGCGGCAATCTGCTTTTGCAGGCCGATGCCGATTTCCGCAATGGCCAGGGCTTTCTGCGCCGCCAGAGTGGCTTTGTAGACCAGCGACTTTTTGCCGAACAACTCCCCGAGCATCGTTACTTCCTCACTACCGAGCACCTTTTTAGCGGCCGCCAGGCCCTGCTCGAATTTGAGCATACCCGCATCGAGCCCTTTCGTCTTTTCAATGTGCTCGGCCTGCCCTTTCAGGATTTCCGCGTTTTTCTTCTTGGCCTCGACCGATTCCGCCCCGTATTTCTGCTTGATAAACTCCAACTCGCGCGCGGCGGCTGTTTGCTTAACCAGGAACACCGCATCCTGAAACGCCTGCTCATCGAGCACCCCGTTGGCCAGGTCGAGCTCGAGCTTCGCCACGCGCTCAGCGGCCGAAGCTTCCTCCCCGGCAATCTTTTGGTCGAGGACCTGCTGCTTTTCCTTCAGATCCTCTTCGGCAAACTTGGCCGTCAGCTCGCGCAGCGCCAAGTCCCGCTCCTCCATGATGGCTTTTACCCGCTCAGTATAGTCAAGCTCCTGCCCGGTAAGCTGCTCGGCTTTTTGGGTGGCATCCTCAAACAGCTTCTGTCGCTGCAACTCCCGGCGCATCATCTCATCCGTGAGGGCCTGCCCATCGAGCCGGGCGTGCAGGGCCGACCGGCTCTGGAGCATGTCGCCTTCATCTTTCACCCACTGCTTCAAGTTGTTGAGCCGCTCCTGATCGGCTTTATTGCGCGCCGCCTGCCGCTGCCGCGCTGCCGCCTCCTCCGCCTTGGCTAATTTGGCGGCAGCCGCCTCCGCCTGGCTGCTGTCGCCCTCCTCCCCGTTACTGGCTGGCATCGCACTCATACCGCCTCCGGAACTGGTTTCTTCGGCTTTCACTTTCCGCACGATGCGCGTGTCCTTGGCCGCATTGTAGCCTTTGTAGAAATTCTCGGCCGCGCCCATTCCCGAGTTGTAGATCAATTCGCCGGTGCTGGCAAACGTCTCTTTTAGGCCCGCCTTAATCTTATCGACGTCGAGCGTGAAGATGCCCACCAGCAAGTCGCCCACCCCACCCAGCGTATCCCAGGCTGACTTGGCGATGTTCTTGAACGTCTCAACCAGGCCGCCGACGACGCCCCGGAACACCTCACTCTTGTTATAGAGGTTGACGAAGCCGTCGACCAGCGCGTTGGCCACGGCAACCGTGCTGCGCATGCCGGCCGTTAAGATGGTAAACAGGCCAATGAGCAGCTTGGCTGCCAGGCCCGTACCATCCCCCTTCGCGGCCACCAGGCCCAGTGACTCGGCTACGTCGTAGAGGTTGTCGTAGAGGCGGGTGCCTTCCTGCCACAAGTCCACGAAGATGTCGCGCACGGGCTCGGTTTTATCCCAAAGCCGGCCCAACCAGTCGGTAGCTTTGCTCAAGCCGTCCACTACGAAGCCGCCGATGGTTTCCTTGGTATCGGCAAATACCATCTTCAGGGTACCCAGCGGGCCGGCTGCTTTGCGCGCCGCCTCGGCCGAGCCGCCGAATTCTTTGTTGAGTTCGCCCAGAATAATGCGCTGCGCGCCGGCCGTGTCGCCAGTGGCCACCAGCTGCTCGATGACTTTCTTTTGCTCTTCGGTAAACGAGACGCCCACCCGGCTCAGGGCCGTAATGCCTTTAATCGGATCGTTCAGCGCCTTGCCCACCTGAATGCTGGCCCCCTTCAGATCGGCCGGGCCGTCGCCGGCCATCTTCTGGGCCAGGTCCTGAATGGCGGGCATCGCTTCCTGGAACACGCCATCCTTGATGGCCGTGAAGGTGAGTAGCAGCGAGGCCGAGGCCTTGGTATCATCGTCATCAAACAACGTGAGGCCCATGCGGGCCGTGGCCAGGTCCTCGATTTGCTGCTGCGTCACGCCGGCCGCATTGCCCGTCGACTTGAGCGTGGCTTCCAGCTGAGCACCGGCCTGGGCACTAGACTCGAAATCTTCCTTGGCTTCTTTCAGAAACCCGAACGCCTGGCCGGCTAGCTCCAGGGCGCCCCCGCCGGTGAACACGCCCAGGGCGCTGGCCATGGTGGTTTTAAAAAACGAGCCGCCTTCCGCAGCCTCCAACAAGCCCGGCTTGAGGCCTTTCAACTCTTTGTTGACGCCGTCGATGCGGTGCTCCAGGGCCTGATAATCGGCCAGCATCTTGGCCCGCGCCGGATCATCGGCCGCCAACTCATGGAGCTGCTTTTCCAGCAGACCCGCTGACTGCTTCATATCCTTGAGCGAGGCATTGACCTTCTGCCCATTGAGGATGACGTGCTCGTTGGCACGGGCCAAGTCCTCGGTTTCCTGCGCCAGCTTGCGCTCATCTTCGGCCAACTCCTCGGCCGTTTTCTGGTACGTGCGCATCTCGCTGCCGGCCGCCTTGAGGCGCTGCTCCAGCACCTGGTAGTCGCGCAGCAGCGCGGCCCGGCCGGGGTCCTCGGCCGACATTTCCTCCAGCTGCTTGCCGAGGATGCCGGCGGCGTCCTTCATTTCGCGCATCGAGGCCGACTGGCGCTTGCCACTCTCGACTGCCGCCTCTTGCTGAGCAGCAACGGCCGCGGTCTGTTCGGCTAGCTTCTGCTCTTCGGCTGCCAGTTCTTCCGCTGATTTTTTGACGGTGCGTAACTCGGTGCTGGTTTCCTTGATGCGGGCCGTGAGCCGGGCAAAATCATCCTGCAATTGAGCCCGGCGTGGATCGTCCTGGCTCATTTTCGCCAACTGGCTGTTCATGATGGCTGCGCCCGCGGCCATCTCCTTGATGCTGGCGTTGGCCTGCATCGAATCCACTATAATTTTGACTTTCCGCTCTTCGCTGTTCTCAGCCATTACTACTTAACTTAGAAGTTAATTCCTAGCGTCTCGGTGGGCATGGCGTCCGAAACGGTACTAATCAAAATGGTGCCGTGCAGCTCGCTCAGGAGTTCGGCCAGGCGCTTGGTTTGGTGCGCCATCTCCTTGCTGTACCATTTGCGGGCCTTGCGCTCATAGCGCTGCAACCGGCCGCGGCTTTTGCGAATGCGGTCGTAGCCGTCATCCTTTTGGCGAATGCCAGCGCCCATGCCCCGGCCCACGCCCATATCGATGAACTTGCCATACAGAGCGTAGGACAATTGCAACTGGAGCCGCCCATCGGCCGAGCCGATGACTTGCTTTTTAAAGCTGGCCATCAGCGCCCCCGTATCTTTAATGCGCAGCTTGCGCATGTTCTCCACGAAGTTCTCGACCGTGATGTCCAGCCACTTGGTGGCGAGTTCTAGTTCCTGGCTCATAAGCGAATCGGACGATACGTGAAGCGGGCCGATTCGAGGCGCGAGGCCGTACTCACGCTCAGCGACACACGCTCCCACAGGTATTTGCGTGGCCCGACCAGTTCCTTGCGGCCCGGATTGAGACTGAGTAAGTCCCCTACCCGGAAGGGCATGGTGCGCTCCTCGCTGCCGGCACGGGCCAGAAAGTCCAGCCAGGGCTTGTGGCACTTCAGGTAGAGGCCGTTCCCCCCGGCCCAGGCCAGGGCAAACGCGCTGTTCGCCTCGCGGCCGTTGGTGCAGAGCGGGTAGCCCTGGGGCTGCAGGCCCCGGTCGAAGAGCAGCCGCAGCCCGCAGCGCGAATCGTCGCCCAGCCCGTATGCCGGGCTCGCGCCCTTGGTAATGATGCTGGGCAGAAAGTAGCCCGTCTGCGGGTCGACCCGGCAATGCAGGGTACCCGCCTCGGCTTTGATGGCGGTTTTGCCGCCATCGAGCACGAGCTTGGCCCAACTGTTGTCGAAGGTTTTCAATTGCTCGTCCTCGGCTTCAAAGCTGAGTTCGAGCGTGTAGCCCTCATACACCACCGGCGTGGCGCGGGTGAACTGCCCCGCCTCACGCACCAGGTACTGCTCGTCCTGGGCTACGTCGCGCAGCCAGCTGATGCGTAGCTCCCGCCGGGCCAGGTCGAAGTCGTAGCCCCAGGCAAAAAGCTTTTGCAACTCCACCAGCAAAGGGCCTACTTTCAAGTCGGCCGGCACGTGGCGATTCAGTACGAGGCTTGGCAGGCGCACGCCGGCCGCATCCTCGGCCACCCGGTCGGAGTAGACCACCAACTGCGCGATGAGCGGGTCGGTCAGACAGGCGCCCGAAACCGAGTAGCCGACCGCGGCCAGCACCCGCCGCAGCAGCGGAATCAGCCGCAGCTGCGGCGCTACGGCCACGCCGGAGTAGCCGTTGCTGTACAAGTTCAGATAGGTGGAATAAGCTGCTTTCTTATCGGCGTAAAAAGCCGGGTTCTTGAGCATGCCCAGGGCGTAGTCGGCCGCGTCGTGGCGCAGCTCCAGCGGCACCGTGCCCAGGCTCATCTCGCCCAGCAGCAAGCCGTCGATGCGGCTGGCCAGGTCGGCGGCCGCGGCCACGAACTTATACTGCAGCACGCGCTTGTCGGGCTGAAACTCCTGATACACCAGGCTGCCCACCCGCCAGAGCAGGCCGTCCACGTAGAACTCCACCGGTTCGGCCGGCACGGGTTGCCCCTGCTGGGCCACCAGGTGCGGAAAGTTCAGATGGCGCAGGTTCTGAGCCGTCATCGGCAGCCCGAACGGATAGGTCGACACGCCCGGTACGGCATCGTAGCGGAAGTACGGGTTCTGAATTTCAATGCCAATGGTGCCGGGCAGCAGATCCAGCCAGCCGGCCGCGGTTTTCAGGGCCATCATGGGAGCAGTAGGTCTTGGCGCGTGAGCTGGATCGGCTCCGCGGGCAGGCGGGGCGTGTAGTTGCGCTCGCGGGGCAAGTAGAAGTCTAGCTCCAGGACTTGCACCCACTCTCCCTCCTTAAAGAGGCTGGTGGTTTTGGTTTTGAACACGCCCGGCAGCCAGCGGCCCTCGTTGAGCAGCAACGCCCGACGCGAGAGCAGCACGTCCTGCCAGCTGGCCATCCATTCCCGCGAGTTGCTGCGCACGCCGCTGGCCACCTTGAGCACGGGCCGCAGGGAGCGCTCGAGTACGAGCTGGTCGCCGCGCAGCACGTCGTAGCTGGGACCGGCCACCCGCTCCACTTCCTCGCCACTGACTTCCACGTCGAGTTGCCCTTCGCCCGTAGCGCACCAGGTATCCATGCCGCCGAGCGAGTTGGCGTAGAGAAAGTAGCGGCGCTGGGCCGTGGGCAGCCGGTTGAGCACGTAAGTGCGCACCTCGGAGAGGACGGCGTCGTTCTCGTCGCTCACCCACACCTGCCAGCTCACCACGTGCCGCGTGGCCTGGTCGGTGAGGGCCAGTTGGGTGAAACCCACCGGCACGCAGCACACCTCGTAGCGCAGCACGGCGGGAAAGAGCGGCCCTAAGGGCAGCAGTTGGGTGGTGCCGTCGTTGTAGCGCACCCGGCAGCGCACGGCAATGCTGGTCGAGGCGGAAACGTCGGACTGGTAGTAGAGAAACTCGGGCTGGTCGGCATACACTTCCTTGAGCGGCGGCTGCCAGGTCAGGAAGGGCTTGACGGCGGGCCGGTAGCGATCCAGGTACGTGGCCGTGGCCGCCTCGTAGGAACTGAGCCCGCCCAGCGTCACGTAGTGCTGGGTGAGCGTGGTGGCGGCGGCGCGCACCGGAGGCGTGCCGTAGACTTCGGCGTGCTCGAGGTAGAAGCGACGGAACAAGGGCGTGGCCCGGCTGATCAGGCGCTGCCCGACGGCTGGCACGTGGTACTCCAGGTAGGCGTCGAGCAATTCTTCCACTTGGAAGGTGGTGCGCCCCTGCCGGTCGGCGGGCTGCTCGAGGGTGGTGCCCACCCGCACAAAGTCGCCGCTCAGGTAGTCCGGCTCGAGGTACACGTCGCAGACGAACGTCAACGTCGGCTTGGTAGCCGGGTCGGCCCGGTAAGCATCGCCGGCATCGAGCGCCAGCAGAATGGGATTGCGCGAAAAGTAGAAGTTGTAGGCTTCAATGGTGACCTCCACGGTTACGGCCGCGCAGCCCACCCCGTCGGTCACGACGCAGTAGTAGGTGCCGGCCGCCAGATTTTCCCGCGTGCCGGTGGTGGCGCCGTCGTCCCAGTCGAAGGTGTAGGGGGCCACGCCCCCGCTTACCTGCAGCACGACGTTGGTGTCGGTTTTGCGCACGAGCACCTCGATGCGGGAGTTGGTTTGCACCTGGATGGTTTCGGTGGCCGAGGCGCCCGTGTCGGCCGTGACGGTCACCGTGTAGCGCCCCGCCACTAAGAGAGCCCGCGTGGACGAAGTGGGGCCATCGGCCCAGGCGTAGGTGTAGGTGGTGCCGCCGGTCGGCTGCAACTCGATACTGCCTGTCGCCTGCCCAAAGCAGCGCACAAAGTCGGTTGTATAGCTGACCGCAATGGGAAAAACAGGTTCTTCCTTCGAGAAGGAATACACCTGGTTCATCCGCGGGCTGGTCGGATCCTGGAAGTTCCAGACGGCCTCGTAGCGGGTAGCCTGAATCGTGATGACGCCGTTCCCCGTAAAACTATCGGCGGCGACGCCCAGGATGTATTTGCCAGTGACTCCGAGCGTATCAAGCCGGGCATAAATGGCATCGTGAAGACTGACTGCGTTGGCATAGCGCACGCCCGAGTTGTTGGCCGTGTTGTAGTTGTTCTGGCAGTAGTACTCCTCCGGACCGGAGGGAGACTGCGCGGCCGAGGCCACAAACCGATGGTATGCCCCGGCGAGCCAGATCGAGATTTCATCCGGCAGCGTGGGGTCCGGCGTGATGCTATGGATGATGAGTTTGGCGTACCGTTCTCCTGCCATGACTAGTTGAAAGCGTTAGGGTTGTAGGCCAGAGCCGCACTGGCCGGGGTGGTAAAATCGAAATCCAGGCGCGTGCCGTACCAGGTGCCGTCGCCGAGCGGGCCAATGGCTTCTGAGCGCAGACTAGCCGGCAACACGCGCACCTTCACCTGGCCGCTGAGTTGATGCTCCAGCCCGCCCATGATTTCTTCGGCCGTCTGCTCGGTCTCGTCCAGCGCTACCTCAATGGCGTCGTGGTCGTTGAGCTTGACCTGCACAAGCACCAGGAAGGCGGCGTGGCGCAGGCGCTGGCGGTTGTCGCCCGTGTTGTCGAGGTAATCGGTGACGCAGGACTCCGCCACCAGCACCTGCTGGCCAAGGCCAGGTTTAATGCCGCGGCCGATGATTTTGGTCACCAACTCGTGCATGTCGACTACGCGCATTTGCGGATCCTGGGAAACTACCAGCCGGACAAAGCGCGGAGCCGCGTCGGTATGCTGAATTTTCTTGTGGCGGGTGGCCAGCAGGCGCAGCAGGCCCACGTACTGAGAGTGACGAAGCATCATTTTTTCAAGGCTTTTTGGTAAGCGCGGGCTAAATCCTGCATTTCGGCCAGCACGGTGCGGGCGTGCTGGCGGGCGGTCTGTTCGAGAGGGCCAAAGGCGCCGCCACTGAGCTTGCGCAGCACCTGGCCCCAGTCGCCGCCCTCCTTCTTACCGGTGGTCTCTTCCTCGTGCACGGCGAATATTTCCGGGAACTCTTTCTCCAGCTGAGCGCGGCAACCGCGGTACCAGGTGGTGATGGCGAGTTTTTGATCGTCGGGCAGGGCAGCGAGTTTGGCGGCGAAGTACTCGGTGCGGTGCTCGTTGAAGGGTTCGCGCCGGTCGCCCTGCCAGCGCGCATCGCTCGGACCCAGGCCGGGCACGGGGGGCCGGTAGAGCGTGGCCACGAACAAGTCCAGGGCCGCGGCCGAGCGGTGCGTGGCCCAGGCCCGGAAGTAGGTATCGGCGAAGATGAACTCGCCGAAGAGCAGGTTTTTCAGGCTTGATTTAGGGCCGGCATACCGCTGGCTGCGCTGCAGACGTACTTCGGGCAGCAGCTGCGCCGTAAGGTGATGCTCCTCGCTACTGGTCCACTTGGTTAGGGCATAAAGCTGCGTGACCACGACGGCCGGCAGCGCGAGCAGTTGGGGGAGCGGGACGCCACTGAGCACACTCAGCAGCCGCAGGGGTTGGGGCAGCTGGTTCGCGGGACCGTAGAGCACGCGCAGTAAGTCCAGCAGCTGGGCGCGGGTTAGCTCGTTCCAGGTTGAGACAACCCGGTAGGGCGTCCGGCCGATTTGCAGTTTCTCCATGCCGCAAAACTGCCATGGGCTACCTCGGTGAAAAAGGACACAAAAAGGCCCCGACACGTGCACATGCCAGGGCCTTCCCGTGCTAGAACGCACCTTACAGCCGGTCAGATTTTGTATTGAGGACAAAGCTTGCGGCAAAACTGCCGCCGGCTACTTCGGCTGAAAAGGACAAAAAAGCCCCACCGCCGGATTGCGATGGGGCCACTAACGTATGGGGGAGCATAACAGGCCGATCTAGGCATCGTCTCTCGGCTTCAAGGCAGCCTACAATTAGGGGGGCCGATACGGCAAAACCCACCCTCACCTAACCTTCTGCTTGGCCCGCAGGCCGCTCCCCGCTGTCGGGGGTGGTTATACTGGGTTGACGAACCGGTGCTCTTTCAGGTCCGCAATAAAATTAGCCACGGAATTTGTACGCACAACGGCCCCGGTTTGAATTTTGCACCGCGCCGCCATGCCTTCCATAAAGTCCTCGATGCTGACGCTGGGTAGCCAGGCCTGCGCGTCGCGGCGCAGGGCCTCTACCAAGCCAAGGTCGGTGGTGGCCTCTATGTGGCCACCACCAAGTAGTTCGTATTTGGGCATGTTAGCGGTTTTGGAGGGCTGTACGGCGGCGGGTGTAGAAGGTGGCAATGTCGCGTTGGTTGAAGGTAGTAAATTCCGCTACGGGCAGGTTTGGGGCTACCAGGCGGGTCTTCGAGTAGTCGACCAGGTTGGCCAGGAATTTCACCCAAAAGCTTATTTTTTCGAAGTCCGTGCTGCCGCTGTGCTGGCGAAATTCGATGGTACCCTGGCGGAAGAAGCTCTGCATGTTCACCTTGTGGTAGCGGTCGTTGTTGTTGGCGGCGGTGCTTAGCTCCTGGGCCGTGGTGGCGGCTAGTATTTGGCGCTCGGCTTCGGCCATGGTGCGGCTACCCTGTAGGCTGCGGCAGTAGCTGTTGTTGGAGGCGCGGCGCTCGCGGGGCATTACCGAGTCGATGCTGCTTTCCAGGACCAGGTAGTTACGCACCAGGTTTTTCATGTTTTCTACGCTCAAATCCTGGGCGCCCAAGTGTACGTGCAGGCCGCAGCTCGAATTGACCTGGGCGCCGGTCACCTTCAGGGCGCGGCAGGCGCGGGCCAAATCCTCCAGGCCTTCGTAGCCGCGCAGTACCGGGCTTACCAGTTCGAAGGCGTTGGCGCCGTGTACGCTGGCGTCGCTTACTATTTTCCAGTGGGGGCGGGTGGTGTGGTTGTAGCTTTCGTCGTGGGCTTCCAGGCCCTGGGCGCGTAGCTCGGCTAGCAGTACGGCCTTGCTTACGCCGTAGGCTTCGATTTCTACGCCGAAGCTGCGCTCGAAGCGGCTGGGCGTGTAGGGCGCCAGGGCGGCAGCCGTAGCGGTGCGGGTCGGCGTGGCTTGGAGGGCGGTGGCGGCGCGGCCCGCTACCCAGGCGGCGTACACGTTCTGGGCGAAGCCGTAGCCTACTCCCAGCAGCGTAGCCACTTCGCGGCGACTCAGGCCCAGGCCGAAGAGTTGCTGCATTTTCCAGGTTTTGGTGGTTCCGGTCGAGGCGAGGATTTGGGCGGTAGTCATACTCGTAAGTCGTTGTGCTAGTGTCGTTTAGTATGACAAACAACGCATCACGTTTCGCCGCATCCAAGTGTATTAACTTGTTTTTGAGTGCGTTAGCGCAGATTCCAAGCACGGTGGAATTATCGACTGGCACGGTGCAATTGGGCACAAAAAAACCCTGGCCACAAGCCTGGGTGTTTCTGAGCTATGAAAAACAAACTTGTCAGTCTGGCCACCTATGCGTTCAGTGGTCCGATCAACAATTCAAAGGTATTGCTCGAGAATAGGGGCACGAAAAAAACCCGCCGAGTGGGCGGGCTTTCGAGGTAAGTGCTACTAAAATGACGTCTAATTATGCTCTAGCTGCTCTACCTTTTGCTCCAGGGCCGCGATAATTTGCAGCATCTGTTGCTCCAGGTTGGAAAGCGGCGTTAAAGGATAGAGGTCGTAAGCCGCCATGATTTCGTTGCCTTCGATGGCACCGACAAACACCAGCACTACTTTGGGCGCCCGTGGCGGCTTTTCTTCGTGCTTCTCTTCCTCCTCGTCGTCATCACCAAGCCGGCTGCGTTGCAGGTACGACTCGGCCTCAGCCGGCATGGGCTTGGTAAAGCCAATAGGATTCGGTTTCTTAGCCATAGTCAGCAGCAAGCAGGGGAAATCGCTGCTAATAGATAGAATACCGTTACCGGCACCCAAGTATACGGGTCACACTCCCGCTCTACTCCCCTGCCGTTTTCTGACGGCCAGGGTGCCGGTAATGTGGTATTCTAATCTATTAGCGAGGCGAAGGTAGTAAAGCAAGACGCCCCGGCTAGCAGGCCAGGGCGTAATTATTTAGAGCAGCCAGCGGCCGCGAAGCAGCCGATTCAGCCCCAAGAGGATTGCCACTACTAGCAGCACCCACCAGGGAAACGTCTTTTTTGTAGTCGCCACCACGTTGGCGCCGTCGCCGGCCGCGACCGGCCCTTTCGCCTTGCCTACCACCGTCGATTTGGCAGCCTCCCCTGCCGCGGCGCTACTCTTCTTGGCCGTGCTCACGGCAGTAGAACCCGAACCGTTGGCCACGGTGCTGTGCTTGACCTTCACCACCTGCGGCGCGTGGCCCGCACGCGCCAGGTTCCGGGCTTGCGCCCGCTGCCACTGCCGCACCTGGCGAGGAGTACTGCCAGCCGGCGGCGGCACCAGATACGCCGGCAGATGGGCCAGTGAGTCGGGGCGCAGCGAGCCTTGGTGCACCGCGAGTTGCGGCAAGTCGGCCGGCAGCGGACGCGTGGTCGCGCAACTGCTCAGCACAAACAGGAAATAGGCCCAGAACGATAGCCACAAGGCTAAGCGGGTTACTTCTTTGACGTTGTCAGTCATGATTTCTACTTCAAGAAAAACAAGTCCGCTTCCTCCTTGCGCCGAGTCACCAGGCCCGCGGCTACTTGCTTTTCACCGGGCTCATCAATGAGGCCGTCCTTATCGTCATCGCGCCGGTTGCGGGTGCCATCCATCTTGTTCCACAAGCTCCAGGCCCCGCGAATGGCAGCCTCGCCCGCACGGGCGCTAATGAGGCGCGCCACACTCGATTTCTCAAAGCCTGCCTCGCCGATGTTGTAGCATAAGCACACGCAAGCGTCGAACTGATTCTGCGTCAGCTTGGCGCCCTCCGTGCCCCGCAGCACGGCCTTCTCGTAGCGCAGCACGTCGCGGCAGAGCAGCGCCGACGCTTCGGCCTCAGTAAGCACGGCCTGCTTCAGATGGGGCTCGTTGGCCGCAATGACGTGGCCATAGCCGATGGTCAGGATGTGGGCCGGGCAGTAGTACGCCTTGGCCATGAACAACTCTTTTTTCTTGATCAGGGCAAGGCCCCTCGCTCCGGTTTTCATTAAACTACTCCTTCTTCTTGGGGGTGAGAAACATCGATTTTGCCGGCGCAGCCGGACACATACTCTTCTTCCTGGGGTTCGGCTACCGGCTCCGCGGGCTTGATGCCGCGCAGGGCGGCTTCCGGATCCTCGCTGAAGAGGGCGAGTCGTTTCAGTAGCACTTTCGGCACGAACTCAGGGGCGATGGTGGCTAGGTTCTCGAGCACGCTCAGCGTCTCGCGGGCCATCATGGCGCAGTAAACGAAAGTGTCGAACCACTGAAAAAAGACGTTCACCTCGCCCTTGATAGTGAAGCTGGTCATCACGTGGGCCAGAATCAGCAGCGAGAGGTAGACGAGCAGCTTGACAAAGAAGCGGCTGAAGGCGCGGCTGCTCACCTGCCGCTTCTGCCAGCCGCGGAGCACGCCCGTCACCGTGTCCACCACCACGAGCGTGAGCAGAAAGCCCAGAAACTGCCAATCGTCGAAGAGGTAGGTGCGCACCAGCAACACCCAGGGTGAAAGGCTCAGGCCGGTGGCCAGGGCCTCCTGCATGCGCGGGTTTATTACCAGAAGCACGAGAGATTGAAACAAAGAGCGCATCAGAAAAAGCGGTACACGCGGCTTTCCGCGGTGTTGAGAGGAACTACCGGCGTGCTCGGCGCCCGGTAAGGCCCGGTGGTGAAGTAGGTGGCGTAGCGCGTCGCGGAGGCCGTGCGGTTGAGGAAGGCGCGCATCTTCTCCAGCCGGATGTCGGCGGCGCGCTGCGACTCGAAAGCGCGGTCCTGGAGCAGCCGGTCGAGCCCCGCATCCGCTTCCTTGGAATTGTCGGTATCCACGCGGCTGATTAGCAGCTCGATACCGTCGCCCGTTAGCCGCAAGCCCAGTTCGGGGATGGCGCGGGCCAGCGTGGAGTTAGCCAGCGCCGGGCGAAGGAAGTGCTCAAGCAATTCCTCGTTCTCGGCCGACACGGTGCGGGTGCGCACCTGCTCGCGCAACTCACTTAAAAAGTCATAGCCCAGCTGGGGCTCCAGAACAAATAATTCCTGGGTGCTGATCAGCGGCTTCAGCGCCTGAAACAGGGGCCAGGAGTTGCCGATATTCTCGAACCGGCTGAATTCGTCGGCCGCGGTGAGCAGCTGCCGGCGGTGGTTCTGGCCCGGCCCAGCGGCCCAGGCGAGTAGCTCGGGCGAGGAAGTGCGGTTGTTTTCCAGCCACTGCTCTAGCAGTACCATATCCTGGTAACCCTTGCGGCTGAGCGTCTTCTGCACGCTGCTGATTTGCCACTGGAACGCCGTTTTATGCGTCTGGGTGGACATGATCTGAATACCCGTGTTGCTGATGGTGACCTGCAACTCGTCCAGGGAACCCGCCAAACTCAGGCGCGCCAGCGGCGCCTGCACCAGGCGCAGCAACTGGCCGGCCGGCGTTTCGTCGTCGGGCGTGGTGCCCGCCTCGTACTGGGCATCCAGCCAGTGCAGAAGCGGCGCCCCGAGCAGCGGCAGCACCAAACTCTGCCGCAGGCGCTCTTCTTCGCGCCGCACCGGCTCGAGCACGTCGTCGGCCGTGTTATCGAGCGTTACGTAGCGGCGCAGTTCGTTACTCGTCTTTAGCAGGGTCAGCATTGCCTACGGTGGTTTTAACGGGTGCCGACGCATCGAGCGTTTGCACCAGCGGGTTGAGAAAGCGGAATTCGAGGTCGGCGGGCCAGCCGTTGTAGTCGCGCACCAGGTAGAGCGGCTCCAGTACCAGGTCCTGGTAGAAGCGGTGGGTGCTGATGAAATTGTTGAAGGCCACGCGCTTGTCGGAGCCACTGCCGGCGCCCATCCCCTTGCCGGGGCTGATGCCCATCAGGGTCGGATCCACGGCCAGGGCCGTGTAGATGTGCGAGCTGGCCTCCTGCGAGTCCTCGATGTGCAGGCCCGACTTGATTTTGTCGTCGATAGCCGTGACTTTGAAAGCCGAAATCTGCTCCCCAGTGCGCGGGTCGGTGATGGTGAGTGACAAGATGGACTTGCCGGTACCGGCCGTGCCGCTCATCGTTGCCTCGAAGTCGGCCAATTCGTCGCTGATGATCTGCTTGCGAACTTCAGTGGGCTTGGTATCCCAATCAGGATATTTCCACTTCCAATAGCCCTCGTGGGTTTCAATCAGATATTTGATGCTCATCTGATTTTTGAACAAGGCCGCCTTGAACTCGGGAATGGCCTGCGCCACTTCCAGCCAGCCGGAGCGGCGGATGCTGTTCCAGCTCGCGAGCTGATAAAGGGCCTTACCGGGCGAGGGCAGCGCCAGCGGGTAGATGTACTTGAAGCCCCGCGTATCGGCGCGCAGGGCCTCCACCGGCTCGTAATAAGGGTCGAGCACCGGCACGCTGGTCGTGAAGGCGTCGCCGGGCTTGGCGTTGGGCCAGTTCGCGGAAATGTGGGTCCACGCGGGCGTGGCCATGCCGGCTTTGACGACCGAGTAGCGGCAGAAAGCCGTGTCCTGGGTGGTGAGCGAGGTGATTTTCTGCCGGTTGAGGGAGAGAATAATCTCCGGGTAGCTCTGAATAAACCAGAACAGGTTCTGCAAACTCTCGAAGGCGTAGCGCTTGATGTTGCTACGCCGGAAAAATGCTTCTACCTCCGGGAGGCGCTCGCGCTCGAACTGCTCATTGCCGTCCTTATCGTAGCCCGTGACGCGGCCGTACACCACCCCCCCACCGTACACGGCGCGGGTTTTCCAGTCCAGCACGGACGGGATGATGGTGCTCTTTTCGGCCTGGGCAATGACCTGCTGCGGAAAGTCGTTGCCGTCGCCCCACAAGGCCACCTCGCCACTGATGCCCTGCTCGACCGGCGAAGTGGGTTCCGCCCCGTCCTGCGTGGCCGCGCTGGCCGCGGCCAGTGCCCCGCCCAGGTTCACCATGCCGTGAAGGCCGGTCAGGTAGGCGACGTTGCCGGCGGTGCTGAATAAAATCTTCTTCATGCTAGATGATGACTTTGCGGCCCTGCACGGCCACGAGGAGGTAGATGTGAACCTTGATGAGCTTGCCGGTCGTGGTGTCCACCAGGTTGCGGGTGGCATTGGCGAAGTGGGCGGGCGAACGGGTCAGCCGGGCGGGCGTTTTCGTACCGGTCGGCAGCGGCGCCCGCTTTTCCTCGGCTTGGCGCTGGCCCGAGCCCAGGCGCGCCGCCTTCAGCTCGCGGAACTCGCCGCCGGTTTTGCGGCGCCGGTCGCACGTGACGAAGCGCACCGCGACCGGGGCCTCGCCTTCCAGCAGGGCCAGCGCGTCTTTTAAGCGAATGGGGGCGGGTGTTTCCATGCGGCAAAACTGCCACCCCATACGGCCCGCAAAAAGGACAGAAAACCGCCCTCAGTGGCTCTAAACCGCATAAAAAGCCAATCTCACTGCCTATTGCCTTCCCGCGCTGCCCAGGCCGATTTCGGGCCGCTTGGGCGTTTCGCAGTCTCACGAGTCTAGCGCGGTGCCCCGGCTTGCACTAACGCCTGCCGGCAGCTGCCGCGGGCTGCCTCGGTGATATCTGCGGGGGCCGGGGCGCCGCGATTACTGTGACATTCCTGTGACACAGGACAACCAAAAGCCCCAACGCGCACTGCATTGGGGCTTTTGGTTGTCACTGCAATGTCACTACGATGTCACTATACCACGATCAGGCCACTGAAGTCAGGCTGGGTCATCACGACGTCGGTGCCAACGTAGAGGAAGTGCAGGTCCACAGTATCCGTGAAGTGGGTGGCGTGCTCCTGCGGGAAGCTCTCATTCCGCTCACTTTTCTTGATCTTACTGATGTTGCCCTTGGGGTCCTGTCCTACGGGCGCCAGCAGCATGGCTTGCACCACGTCCTTGGTGTTGACCTTGTTGAAGCGTACTCGCCACTGCCGCGGGTCCTTCTCGGCCAGCACTTCCTGCCCTACTACATAGCGCGTGGGGTGCCCAGGTACGCGCCCCAGGTTGGCCCTGGTGACGCGCCATTTCCGGCTCTGGAGTACCTTGATGAAGGTCTCGTTCAGGGTCCAGGGGCTGTTGGGGTTGCGGTTGTTGCCCCACTCGGCATCCTCGAGGAAGATCAGTTCCTTGCGCAGATGGTGCTGGTAGTAGTCACAGAAGGCGTTGGCCAGGTCACTTACCAGCTTGGGGTGCTTGACGTACATCCCCTTCAGCACACGGTATTCGCGCACGTCGGCATGCTTTTGGCCCAGCGTAAGCACCGATATCTTGCCACCCCAGTCCACGGCCCCTACGATGGGTAAGTGGCTGCGGCAGTCGCTATCCATGCGGCTATCCGGTTGGCTGAGCTTCTTGAGGTTATACTCCAGCCCCAGAATGTAATCGTCATTATCGGCCTCCACCACGTGGCGGGCCTGGTTGAGTTGCGGGTAAAACCCGCCCTCGACCGTAGTGGGCCGCCGGTTCATGATTTCAATCAGGAACGTGAAGTCGGTCATGAACCGGCGCTGGTCGAGCAGGTACTGCAGGCCCAGGTTCTGGATGTTATCGAAGGCGTTGGCCTCGGAATAAAAAGAGCCTTTGTTGGCCGCGCTGGGATAATAGCGGATGTCCATCATCAGCTGCACCACTTGCTCCCGCCAGATGTGCAGGCGCTCCTCGTCGGTTTCGGCGTCGATGAAGCGCACTTGGGCCGCAATCAGCTCGTTTTGCCGTTCGGTAAGATCAATCCCGTCGTTCTCGTAGTATTTGCTCTTCTCCAGCAGCCAGCGGCCCTGGTCGCCCCAGGGCATCGAGCTGAAGAGGAAAACGCCGTGGTGCTTGGGGTTTTTACCGAAATACTGCCCGTTGCCGCGGTTGGTGGCCGACAAGTCGGCATCGAGCTTGTCCTTGTTGAAGAGCAAGGCCTCGTCGCCGATAAAGCCGTCCACGTTCAGACCCCGCGAGGCACTGCCACCCGCATCAAGCGAGACCAGGTGAAACCCGGTGCCGTTCTTGAAGATGATGAAGTGGTCGTAGCTCAGCGGCCCCTGGATAGGTCGCTCGAACAGTTTCGACGGCGGTGGGCGGCGGCCCACGTAGAAGTCGCGGTCCAACTTGTAGCCCAGCGCCTCCAGGCCCGCAATCGTCGAGGGCAAGGTGCGCGTGAGCACTTGCTTGTAGGTCGAGCCGACAATAACCCAGCAGCTGCGGGGCATGGTCTTCACGATTTCGTGCATGTCCCAGGCAATGACCGTGGACTTGCCGGTACCGCGGCCCCAGACGCTGGTTCCCTCCTTCTTGCCCTTGGCCGTGATGTAGCGCAGCTGCGGCTGGTTGAACTTAAGCTTTACCTGATCAACTATTACCACCGTCTGCGCCCTCCTCGCGCCGCTCGAGCAGCATGGCCTGCATCTGGTCGCCGCCGAACACGCTCTGCTGCACCGCTTCCTGAATCAATTCGTAATCGGCGTCCTGCACGTCGTTGAGGTTGCTCAAATCGATGGTGCGCGGCTTATTGGCGCCCACCTGCAGGTTGATGACGTAGGAAGTGTTGCCGGAGCCGGCAGCGGCCTCTTCCTGGCCCGCATCGGCCCGCATGAGGCCGGCGATGTTGGCTTCGAACTTCATTGCCGCCAGGGCCTTGCCCAGGTCGGGTGGGCGCTGGGTGAGGGCCAGTTGCAGAATCTTGCGGGCAAACTCCAGCAGGATGGCTTTGCGGCCTTCCTTGCGCACTTTCTTTAAGTCGCCCATCAGGTTCTGGGCGTCGGCCAGACGCCGGTAGCACGTGGCCCGGCTGATACCGAACTGCTTGGCTAGTAGCGGCCAGGCCTGGTCGAAGGTGTGGTAGTTGCTTAGCAGCGCGTACGCCGACTCGATCTGCTGATTGACCAACTGGTCGGCCGCCGACAACGACTTGAGACCCGGCCCCTCGCCGTTGGCCTCGGCGATGCTGGCGGCGTAGATGCGCTCGACGGCCGTGGACTTGTGCAGCACCACGTCCGAGGCACCCGGCAGACTTTTAGGCAGTAGCTGCGGCGTTGACATACTCGTCTAGTTGCGCGTCGGTGAGTTCCTCGCCGTTGCGGGTGATAGTGAAGCGGCGCTGATTGTCGCGCATGAACTTGATGTAGCGCCGCACATCCACGTCCACGTAACCCGGGTCGAGTTCCACCACGTGGGCTTCCCGGTCCAGCTTCTCGCAGGCGATGAGCACGGAGCCCGAGCCGCTGAAGCCATCGAACACCACGTCGCCGGGCTTACTGGAGCACTCGAGTTGGTACTCCAGAATAGGCAGCGGCTTCATCGTGGGGTGCTCGGCATTGCGCTGGGGGCGGTCGAACTGAAGCACCGTGGTTTGCGTGCGGTCGGAATACCACTTGTGCGCGGCGCCTTCCTTCCAGCCGTAGAGGATGGGCTCGTGCTGCCAGTGGAAGTCCTGGCGGCCCATTACGAACTGCTGCTTCACCCACACCAAACACTGGGAAAGTTTAAGGCCAGCCTCCTGAAGTGCTACGCGAAAATTGGCACCCTCACTATCGGCGTGAAACACGTAGATAGGCGCACCCGGCTTCATGAAGGTGAAGCAGTTGGTGTAATAATCGTAGAGGAACGCCCGGAACGAGGCATCGTCCATGCTGTCGTTCTCGATCTTGAGCGCATCCTTGGTTTTGCCCTGGTAGTTGACATTATAGGGTGGGTCGGTGTTGACCAAGTCAATCAGCTTGCCGGCCAGGGCCTTGGCCACCACGTCCGAATCGGTGGACGAGCCGCACACCAGCACGTGCTGCAGGCCGCGGGCATCACTGCTTAATTCGTACACGTCGCCCAGCACGGAGATGGGCGTAGCCGGCGGCGCCGGGTCGAACTCTTCTTCTTCCGCCGGCTGTAGTGGCAGGGCCGATAATTCGGCCAGCGTGTCGAGCATGGGCGCATCCAGGATGCTGTTCAGGTCGAGGTGGCTGAAGTTGTCGAGCAGGCTCTGGTAGTCCCAGCTGCCGGCCCCGACGTTGGAGGTGACGTTGTATTCGTCTAACTCGTCCTTGGTTAGCTGCCGGTTGGGTATCCGCACATGGATCATCTCCTCGCCGCGGCCCAGGTCGAGCAGTACACTCAAACGCTGGTGGCCGGCCAGCACCACGTTGTCGCGGTTGATAGCCGGAATCTCCGCCAGATTGAATTTTTCAATACTACGCCGGAGGCGGGCTCGCCCTTCCTCGGTAAGCGTGCGTGGATTATAATCAAGGGGCACTAGGTCGCGCACCCGGCGCTTTACAGTGTCCCATTCTAGGGGTAACAATTCTTCAGACACGAGTCGTAGCGGATAATTTGTGGCGGATCAAGATGATATCGGCGTCGAGAGCTGGCAGCTCCGCGGCGCGTTCCGGGCGCTTGCGCACCTTGGCGCGCAGGCTGATTAGGTTGTCGAGCCGCCGACGTAGCTCACCGGTATCCGTCACGTCCGCCGTGGCTACGACGCCGGGCAAGCGTCCCTGGCTGAGCACGTGCGCCTCGGCCGCGAGCAGCTGCCCCACCTGGCCGGTCAGCTCGCAGATGCGCAGGGCCATCTTGCGGCGGTCGGTGCGGCTTAGGCGTGGGGCCGTGAGTTGGGCATGGAGTTGACTGCGCTCGTCCCGCAGTTGCCGCAACTGGTCGCGCAAGGGGGCCAGCAACGGGGAATCGGTGTGGGTTGGTGGGGGTTCCGATGGCGCTAACGGGGCCACTGGTGCCATTTTAGGCGGCGGTGCCGCCGGCAGCGTGGGGCCTTGCTCTAGCCCCGAGGCCAGGACGCGTAGCTCGCGCACGAGCACCTGCCGGCTGTAGCTGGTTTCACCCAGGGCGAATAACTGCCCGTACACGGCACTGCCCCCTACCTGCGCATAGAGCGCCGCGCCGGCCGCGAAGGAAGTGGGCGCGGCTAGCCAGGCGTGCAGGGCGGCCCTCATTGGGACAGGCGCAGTTGATCCTCGGTGGTGGTGAAGGGCAGGCCGGTGGCGAGGCTCTTCACGTTCACTTTTTTGGAAAAGGGGTCGAAGGAAATAATGCGGACCTTGCGGCCATCCAGCAGTTCCACGACGGCAGTTTTTTGGGGCACGAGTAATCTTTTCATAGCCCAAAGCTGCCGCGGCCTGCCTCGGTGAAAAAGGACGAAAAAAAGGCCCGAACCTGCCGGTCCGGGCCTTTTTCCAAGTTCACCTTTGCTACTTCACGTCGGCTTTGGCGGCGACAGTGGCCTTGCGCTTGCGCTTGGCCACCAGGTAAGTGAACTTGGGGTCCTTCACCAGCTCATCGGCTTCGGCCAGCGTAAGCTGGGTCAGGTCAATGGTGCGGTCCAGGCGCTGGATCTCGATACGCGTGGGGACGATGGTGGCACGGTACTTCTCTGCCACTTCGGGCCGCAGCTGGGGTTGGAACTTCTTCTCCATCAGAAGGTAGGCTTAGGCGCCGACGGGCTTTTCGATGGCGTCGCCTTCGTAGATCTTGATGCCGGTCGAGTAGCACTCGCCCTTCAAAACGGTACCGCGACGACCACCGGAGAGCTTGCCCGAGCCGTAAGACGGGGCCAGTTCTACGGGCAAGCCTTGGGCGCCCACTTGAATGTAGGTGCCATCAGCATCGGGCACGAGCATGATGCCGTCCACGTTTTTGACGACGTTGACCAGCTCCAATGCCTCGGCCTTGTTGCCGGGGTGAAAGCCTTCGAAGGTGATTTTCTGGCCGCGGCCGTCCCGCTCGCCCACTACCTCGCCCTTCAATTCGTTGGAATCCAAGGTGATGTAAATGCGCAAAAAGCCTTTACCGGCCTTGAAGGCGTGGTCGGCCGTGATGCGGGCCGAGGTACCGGCTACTGCCGCGCCATCGTACTTGGGCGCTTTGGCGATGGTGGTGAACCAGCTGATGGGTGCCCACAACACGTAGCCGAGCAGGCCGGGCGTGTTATCGGCGCCTTCCAGGCCCCCCAGGTGAGTTAAGCTTGACAAATCCATGAGGATAGAATCGTTATAAAATGAGAGGATGGATTGAATAGCGATAGAAACGCTTAGGCTTTCACCTCCGCGTCGGCTTCCGCCTTGGTGATGAGTTGCAGCACGCCGCTTTCTTTCTCCACCAACTCTTTTACTAGGTCCGTCTTGTCTTTCAACTCAGCCGCCTTGATTTCCACGCCGTTGAAGTAAAACTGCTTCACCAGCACGCGGTAATGCTTTTTGTCGTGGGTTACCACGGGGCGACCTTCGGCAGCACCTGCCTCAGCGGCCTGCAGCTGCTCAGCCTGGCCGGAAATGATTTGTTTGGAGGCAGCCAATTCTGCCTGCAGGTCGGCGATGATCTGCTCGGGGGTTTTGGGGGTTTCTACTTTAGCGCCCATGGCTGTAAAATCTTGAAAATGAAGTGAGGAGGTAAGCCAGGCCCGCTCCCTTAGCAGGAGCGGGCCGACTTTATGCTATCCGGACTAGACCAGGTCCTTGTCATTGGTGAACACGGCCTCGGGCAAGAGGAAGCCTACTCCCTTCCAGAAGTCGGTGTAGAGCTTCACTTTGCGGTCCACGTTCTCGATCTGGAACTGGGTCATGTTCTGGCTCTTCTTAGCCAGGCGCTTGGCGTTAGCCGGCGGCGTCATCCAGATCTTCTCGGAGTTGCCCATCGAGGGCAGGCCGACGACTTGCTGCTTGGCGTGCTGAATCGGAATAGCCGTCAGCGTGGTGCCACTCAAATCGGGCGTGATAGGCGCCTCAATAGCCTGGGTGTGCAACGAGTACTTCTTGGCGCGGCCGATGGCGTAGCGCAACGCAAAGTCCTCGTTCATAGCCAGGTTCATGAAGGCGCTGCGATAGCGCTTGTTGGTGCCATACACGAAGGCTTCTACGTACTCGCAGAAGGCCACTGGGTCGGTTGGAATAGCCCCGAGTACCATGGGCGTAATGCGGCCAGCCGAAGTGTGGTCGTTGAGGATCTTGCGAATGCCGTCCATAGCCGTGCCCGGAGCACCTGCCGTGCCGTTAGTCGGCTCTACGCGCACCCCGCCGTAGATTTCGTTGAGCTCGTAATCCTCTTCTACCTGCGGAATCAGGTGCACCTCCATGAACCAGCGCACGAAGGGCCACTCGGTACGCTTGAGGCTGGCGTCAGCCAGGAAGCCCAACCAGGTGGCTTCCAAATCATCGGGCGTTTCCTCCACGTCGGCCTTCATTTTGAACTGCTTGATGGTGATCGGCGTCACCGTCAGGCTGCCTTTCGGGGTCCAGCCCTTCTGGAACGGCTGCAGGATGGTGCCGAGCACCGTCTTAGCCGCTTGGTAGATGGTGTCGTCCGTGACGAGGGACGAGAACAATTGCTCGGTTACGCCGCGGCGGAACAGCAACTGCACCAGACGCGTGGCGTTCTGGCCGTTGTTGAGGTAATAGGCACCGAACTCAGCAATGATGGCTGCGATAGTCATCGGATGGGGATATAAAAAATGAAGAAATACAGGCTAAGCGAGGCTCCAGGCGCCGCGGCGGCCTAGTTGAAAAGCGGGTTGTTGTCGAGGGCCTGGTTATGGGGCAGGGCGGCCAGGAGTTCGGCTGTGGTCTTGCGGTCCTCGTTGTCCTGGATGTCGGTTTTACCGGACTCCAGGCGGGTGGTGGTGTGCCCCGCTCCCGCGAGGTTGCCCAGGCGCGTCGCTTCGGCCTCAGCCGTATCCGCCCGCTTGGTAGCGGCTTCCAGGGCATCAGTGGCCGTTTTCTCGGCTGCCTTGGCGTCGGTCGCTTCTTTTTGGGCCGTGGTCAGAGCGGCTTCCGCCGTATCAACGCGGCCGGCCTTGGCCTCCAGGTCGGTGAAGGCGGCCTCGGTGATGAGCTTTGCCCCGATGATATTGGCGGCCTCCAACTCCGTGTTGGCGGCAGTGGCTTCTTCAGCCGACACAGTTTCTTTGCCGACGATGGCGAGCATGGCTGCGCCTAACGTCAGCTTTTTTGCGAAAAGCGACATGGTAGTGGTAGAATTTGAGGATGTGGTGGCGTTTTTAGCAGCACTGCCGCCGTTGGTGGCGGCTTCATCGGCCAGCTGCTGGGCCAGGGCAATGGCGTCCTCTAGGGAGCCCATCAGGTCGGCCAGGCCGTAGTCGAGGTTGGTCTGACCAATGAAGACTTTGCCGCTGAGCACCTCCTTCTCCTTCTTAGGGTCGAGTTTGCCCTCGCGGGTGGTGGTCACGGTGCTCAGAAACACTTCGTTGAGCGGGTCGAGGATTTCCTCCTGCAGGGGCTTGAGGTCGCCGGCAATGGCGGCTTTGAAGGAGGCATTTTTGTGGGTGCTCTTCGTGGCGTTGGCCGACACCTGCTTGATACCCAATTTTTCGAAGTAGCCCGTAAAGTCCAGGAACTCGGCCATGGTGCCGATGCTCCCGCACATGGCCGTGCGGCCGGCCAGCATAAGCACGTTGCCCCCACTGGCGCTCCAGTAGCCCGCGGAGCAGGCCTGCTGGAGATAGCTCACGAAGGGTTTCTTGGTGCCGGCGATGATGCTAGCAAAGTCCTCTAACCCCATCGTCGAGCCGCCGGGCGTACGGAACACGCCCACGTGGGCGATGATGTTCTCGTGCGCATCGGCCTGGCGGATAAGCCGGCCGAGGGTGTTGGTGCCCAGGCCCCAGTAGGTATCCTCGGGAAACATCACGCCGGCTACCGTGTGCACGGCGATGGAGTTGGCCGGTATCTCGTTGAGCGAGGTGTAGGGCAACACGCCCAGGGCTGCCGCGTGCGGCGTGAAAGCCGCGTACGTGATGGGTTTGGGCTTTGCCTCGGCTTCTGAGCTACCCGCCTGACCATTAAGCAATTGGGCCACCTGCGCGTAAAGCTGCTGCAGGCCTTGGCCTTCGATAAGGAAAGGGGCCTCCAAGATGGAGGTCAGAACCGAGTGGTGGTGCATCGACTTTGGGTAATGATCGATGCAAAGCTGCCCGCGCTTTTAGCCCGCAAAAAGGACACAAAAAAGCCCCAACCACCCGGTTAGGGCCTTCCTTTAAAGCTGATATGCTTACGCGTTTACCGCCCCGATGGCAAATGGATCGTAGCAAGCCCCAGGGCCGGAAAAGTCGGCCCCCAAGTAGAGCGGCTGCCCGGTCGCAATCCGATACTCATAGGTGTAAATATCGGTCCAGCTGACCCCGTAGTTGGTGCTGGAGCGGAGCACGAGCCGATCCAGGCCGTCCCCGTCGGGATTCACTACCCGCCAAATAGCCTGCGTATCGCCGAGCGTGGTGGGGCGCGTCGTCCGGGCGCCCCCAGGACTGGCCCCGGAGTCAAACCGGGTGAGGCGGTCCACCGTATCGAGGCCATCCCCGCTCTGGCTGCTGTTCCACGTAGCGGCAACCGAGGCCCCAACGCCCGTTGGCTGGGGGGCCGCACTAAAGAGCAGGACCACGTCCAGGGCATTAGCGGCCCGCGTGACGTGACCCCAGCAGCCCGCCCCAACCAGTTTTTTGCCGGTGTAGGTCGTTACGCCATAACTCCCAGGCCCGCCGCCGGTCGTCGTGTAATAGCCATTGCTGCCGTTGTTAGCGATGCTGGCGTTATCGGCGCCCAAGGCAATGCGCCCCGCCCCGGCCGGAATCGTTCCAGCCCCTGACGCTACGACGGGGGCGGGCTGCGCCACCCCAAAGAACAGCTCCACGAGCGTGGCAACCCAGCGGCTCGTAATAAAGCCTTTTTCCAGGCCGTAGTCGCTCGGATGCACGCCATCCTCGGCTTGCGCCGGATCCGACGGGTCATAGATGAGATCCCGCGCCACATCGGCCAGAACCTGAAATTTGGCCGTGCCGTTAGCGAGCAGCGCCCTGAGCCGGTTGCTGACTGGCAGCTGAATCAGCTGGTAGAAGTTGGCGCGCGGCGGGGCAAACGGGGCCACGTTGCCCGTATATTTGTCGGGCGGCGTCGAGCCCACGGCAAAGCGCCAGTCGCTGTGCTCGTCGAGGCGGTCCTGAAAATAGCCCTGGATAGTGGCAATACCTTCGTCAATCTTGGCGGTAATGGCCGCTGGGTCCGTCACGCCCGGGTCCAAGCCCTCGCCCGCGTATTGAGAAGCGCGATACTCGTTGAACAATTCCCAGGTGAGCAGCACGTTGTCCCAGCCCGGTTTATAGGCAGCAATAACGGCCGCGCTATTGGCCCGCATCATGCGCGTGGTTTGCCCGCCCACGGCCACTTTGGTGAAGGTTATCTGCCGTGTATCCCCAAGCGAGAGCAGGTAGGCCCGGAACCCGGCCACCACCGAGCCGGTGAAATCCCCATCGTAGTCGTTGACGATGGAGTTGCCGGCAAAAACCAGGTGGATGTCCTTGACCGTAACGGCCTGCGTTGTGGCAGTTGCCACCGTGGAATAGGCAGAATCCGAGTAAGAGCCCGTCCCGAGGGCTTTCCAGCGATAGTGCCGCGGGGAGCTAGCCGGTAAGCCCGTATGATTATAGCTCGCACTAACGCCGCGGTATATTTCCTCGTAGATGCCGTTGGCGGTTAAGGCCACCTCCAGCGCGTAACCCGTGGCATTGAGCACGCTCGAGCACGTCACGTTGATGACACTGGAACTGGTCGCCGTGGCTTGGGGGTTGGTGGGCGCCAAAAGGGGCGTGGCCGAGGCGGCGCTTACCGTCAGCGAACGAACCACCGATATCTTTTTCGTGCCGGCCGCGTCCGTAACCGTATCGGTCAACTCGTAGCTGCCCGCTGGCACGTTCTGCCAGCTCCCGGCGTATTGCGCCCCGACGAACGAGCCAATGCCGATTACGGTACCGGTGGCCGTATTGGTGGCCTGCACCTCGTGCGTGTAGGGTGCCGTACCGCCGCTGGCAGACCCCGTAAACGAGACGTTCTGGCCCGGCGTGCTCGTGCTACTGCCGATGGTAAAGGCCACGGTCAGGGCAGTTCCTACGGGCGGCGTTACTACGCTGCTACCCACCGTGAAGGGCCGCGAGTAGGCTTTCTCCCCCTCCCCCCGGTTCTTGCTGGCATCAGCCACCACGTAAGCCGTAACCTGGCCCGCCTGATTGCCTAGCTCGAGCAGGCCCGTAGCCGAAACCAATAAGCCCGTCTGCCCATTGAAGTCATAGCGCAGCTGGTCCATCCCATACTGCGGATGGAACACGTTGAGCGTGTTGGCCGCATCATCAAAATTGCTGAAGGAGGGCGCCGAGGGCGTGATGGTCACGGTCACGGCCGTCGTGGTAAAGGCCGGCGTAAATGCCTTGACGCCCTGCGCCCGGCCCCCGGCGGCGCGTACGTAGCCGGTGACCTGGCCGGCCAGGTTGCCGACTCGGATGATGCCATCGGCGGGCACAGCAAGGCCCACTTGCCCGTTGAAATCATAGCGCAGATCGGTCAACGCGTACTCCG
The DNA here is from genome assembly GCF_964242765.1 of uncultured Hymenobacter sp. Lineage (NCBI taxonomy): Bacteria > Pseudomonadati > Bacteroidota > Cytophagia > Cytophagales > Hymenobacteraceae > Hymenobacter > uncultured Hymenobacter sp. Next base: position 44,597 of record NZ_CAXTBM010000013.1, on the reverse strand, counting down.
GATGCGAGATGGCTACGGTGTTGGCCCCGTCGTTGAAACCGCTGAAGGTGGGCGCGTCGGGCGCTGCCACCGCAAGCTGCGCGGTGAGCTTTTGTAACAGGAAAAGATTGACCTCGTTCTGCGACGTTTTGAAGGCCGGGTGCTTGCCGACCTGATTTTCCAGGATTTCCACGAAAGCGGCCCTCGGGTCATCGGAGCCGAAAACGGTTACGATATCTTCCGTTAACTCGCGCAGGTCCCCCTCGTCAATCGTGAACGTATCATTATCGGCGAAGCGGAGACGCCACTTCCCTACGAATTCATTTTCTGTCATGCTCGGGGCAGTTCACCATGGAAAAGCCCAAAACTGCCATTGGTTACCTCGGTGAAAAAGGACGCAAAAAGGCCCGAACCACGTAGTTCGGGCCTTTTTGCTCTCATCATCACACCGGTTTAGCTCCCTTATACGATCAGATACGAGAGAGAGAAGCCCGACTTAAGCACAATACTTTTGCCTGCCGGCACGGTGGCCAGCAGCCGGCCGTCCTGGGTGCGCAGCAGCACGGTGCCCCCGACGCCCGGCTGCAGCACGACGGTGTTCTCCTGGGTGCCCCCCTCTACTTCCCACGTGCCGGTGTAGGGCCGGGCGCGGCGCACGGTGCCTCCCTCGCAGAGCAGCTGCCAGTCGTAGTTGTTGCGCTGCGTCTCGGAGCCGGCCGAGTACGTATCCTTCCACTCCAGCGGCTCGGTGGGCGTGCCCACCAGCTGCACCTCCCCGTTCAGGTCCCGGTAGAGCGCCACGAAGCGGCCGTGCTGCATGGTCTCGATGCCGGTGGCCAGCACGCCGGTGTGCCGCGAGAGGGTGCCCTTGAGTTTTTGGCTGTAGAGTTCCCCGTGCCGGCCCAGGGGCTTGGGGGTCTGGTCGTAGCCGAGCGTACCGCGGGTGCTCACCAGTTGGTACCACTTGGCCGTGGGCAGTAGGTCCAGGCTGCCAATCACTAGCTCGCCCACCGCGGGCCAGGAGCGGAAGTTGCTCACCGGCGTGTACCAGACCGCCTCCAGGCCGCCCAGGTTGTCGAGGCCTTGCTCCCGCGCCAGGGTGCGCAGGCCGTAGGGGTTGTAGTTGCCGACCGGTTGGTCTTCGGTTCCGCCGTTGCCAGTTGCCATTTTATTGGGGTAAAGGGCTCTGCGCCTCTTTCATAAGTTGCTGACGCAGAGAGACTAACTGCGCCGAACGAGACAAATCACCCGTTTTAAGGGACAAATCACCCGTTTTTTGAGACAAATCGCCCGTTTTAAGGGACAAATTGACTACCGATTTCTCTCGCTTTTTTTTCAGGGGCGGCAGGCTCACATTGCGCTGCACGGCCTTGCGCAGGGTCTCGTACTGGATGTCTTCTTCGCGCAAGTCGTAGCCGGCCATGAAGTCGATGATGACCCGCTTGATGCCGGTGCGCCGCGTGACGAACTGCCGGATCCAGGTGTAGAGCTCTTCCTTGAGTAGCTCATCGACGTAGTCGTTGAACTGGAAGATGGTGTAGTCGGTCAACTCGTCGAAGCCGTATTGATAAGCCGGAAAATTGCGCAGGTCCAGTTTGAAATTGCTAGTGCAGCCCTCGCGGGAGCCGGCGTGGTGCAATTTGCCCTTGATCTGCCGGCGCATAAGATGAAAAAGCAGTTTGCCGAAGCGGTCGGCACTGCTCAGTACGTAGGGCTCAGTGCCCAAATGTAGATCCAGGTACTTGCGCACATGCGGCTTCACTGGAAAATCAAGAATCTTGAGCATAGCCGGCGTTAGGATAAAGTGAAATAAGGAGAGCAGGTAAGCCGGCCAGCATGCTCCCGAGCCAGCCCTGAAACTAGTGCCGGCGATACGTAACGTTTTTGCATGTATAAGGGATTGCTAGTGTAATTGCCTTAGCAATATCCAACATTTGCAACAATGTTACAACTGTTCAGTTTCTTGGAAACGCCCTATCTATACCCGCCTTTTCTTTCTAGGATACCAGTAAAGCAGAAAATAAAGCTTGGCAAGTAAGCTAGACTATATCTTCGGCAAGTATAACTTACGGGAGTTAGAGTAGGCCTGTATCGAGCTTAAGCTGCGTCAGCAAGCCACTCCGGTCCCATTGCTCCATTTCTTCGAACTTGGTGCCACAGAGCTTGAGGAACTTCTCCAGGGGCGCTTTGGCGGGCAGTAAGCCCTCCTCGATGTTGCCAAGCAGCCGGTTCTGGCTGCGCATGGTCTTGGGTAAACTTAACCACTCGTTGGTGGCCTGCCTCTCGGAATTGGGTTCTTCATGGTCTCGCCAGTGCCGCCCCGTCCGCATAAAGTAGTAGGCCTGAGCCACGGTGGGCGAGCGGTTCGCCCCGGCCGCGCAGTGCAGCAGCACGCGGTGACCTTCCTTCTCGGCCATGTGCAGAATCTGCAGCGCTCCATATAGGGAGTTGAGCCCGATATGGCCGGTGCACTCGTTCATGGGAAACCAGTGGTAAAAGACGGCACTCTCAGAATCTCGGGCCGCTTGGGCACAGGAGTGAATGTACATGTCACTCACATTTACCACATGCAGCGCACCCGTTGCCTTACTGATCTCAGTGGGCATGGGGTAACGCTGAACGTGCAGGCGCGTGCGGAACCAGTCCTCGAATTTCATAGACGCGGTCATTGACTTATAAAATCTATCCTTTGCCTACCACTTAGTTAGAGTCGAGACCAAATAAATGCAGGCCGAATAACTCCAGCCCAAGGGCTTCGATTTCGATTTGCAGGTATAGCTGCGCATTGAGCAGGTGTAGCGCCTCCTGCAGAACGCTGAAGGCTCTGGCGGCATGGTAAGCAGCGAACTTATGCAAGGCCATTCGCTGCTGGGACTCGTCCGGACATGGGATGTCCATCACCAGCTGGGCCTGCTCGTGGTTATGGTAGATGTGGGTGGTAATGCGCAGCAAGGGCACCTTATCCAGACGCTTGCAGCGCCGGCACGCGCAGGGGGCAGTGCCTTCGATGGCAGTAACTAAAACTTGATGATTAAGCACGTCGAATACACGGGCAACTTGGCGCATTAAAGAAGTTTTATAGCTGGAAGTGATGGGTTAGGTTCTGGGCTTTCTGATTGAGCTTGCCCAGGATAGTGTAGAGCGGGCCTTTGTAACTAAAGGTAGCAGTAAGCTCGTCCGCCACGAACAGGGCGTTGAGCTGCACGAGTTCATCCACCTCCAACCGCCACTTACGCGGCCGCAGCTGCCGCAGATTGGTGCGAGGCCATGGTTTGGTGAGCAGCCGGGTGAGCCGGTCGAGCACGCGCTGGGTGGGGCGAATGCTCATGATTTCAGCTAGGTAAAGCGTGCGGTGGCCGCTACACCACACCAAGTTCTGATGGTAAATTCTAATCGAGTGGCAGAGCGCCTCCGCTTCATCCTTCTGCAGCTCCACCACCTGGTCGTGGTGGCGTAAGTTCATTTTCCTTCGTCGATAAATGCGTCACGAACTGGTAGGCCCTCCTGCGTAACCAAGCCTACCACTAAGCCAAGGGCGACCACGCCGGCCGTACCATGGTCGCGCACAAATTCATAGAGGTGTAAGGCCGCGGCGCCAGCAGTGCTGGCTACTACTGGATCTAAGCCTTGGGCCTGCATTCCTTCTAGGGCACTAGCCAGTTGTTGCTGTAGTTCCTCGCTCATACATCCTTATTAGCAGTTAATTACAAGTTTTTAAACATGTCTCTGAACATGTCACTAATCTGTTCGAAGTCAGTTTTTATTGTGCTGGAGGAAACTACCGGCTCTGCCTTGTTAAGCAGAAAGGTTTTGAACTTTTCTTCGGCCTGCTGCTGCGTTTCCGCCGCGATGGTTACCCTGATTTTACTGGTGGGAATCGAGGCACCAGGTAGTTGGAGGTAGCCGATGACGATAAATTGCTTCTGGTTATTTTCTGGGGGTGCCATTCGTAGAAATCATATTTTGAAGGATATCAATGCCTTCCGCCAGCGATGACACATACCACTGAATCATCTGGTGGCGCTGCTGCAGCGCCGGGTCCGTGGGGTTAGTCTTCAACAACTGCTCGACTTGCCGCAGGTCCGGCAGGTAGCGGGCGTGGTCGGCCTGCGCTTCGGCAAGCCATATTTCAAGCATACTCGCCCCATTAAGGTCATTGCTTGCTGGCATGAGGTCCCATTTTTTCGGTGATGACTTTGCCCATCACGGCAAACGCCATGAGGCCTATTTCTTGGTGGGCTGTAAGAAAACTGCTTAGCGCATCAAGGGCAGCCCTTACCTCCGCTCGCATCAGAGGTGGCATGGGACGGCCCGCAGTGAGAGATTCTAGCGTTTTGCAATAGGCTTCGCGGTACTCGTCGCTACGAAAATCGGTATCTTGATAGCTCATCTTAAATACTTGTAATCAACATTTTACTTATTTATTTGGCCCTGGGTGCCACCTAATCATTCGCATGATCTGCTCGACATCTTCCAGACTAGCTGGCCAGCCCCGAAAGCAGATGGTTTCCTCCATCTGATCATTAACCTTGACCACCTCGCTGAAGACAGTGCCGACGACTAGAATTTCGATTTGGTCGACACCGACCGTGAACTCGCGCTGCCGTTGCCAGCCAGAGTAAGGCCCTTTTTTGTAGACTTGTCGGAACCCCATCGCCTCCAGCTGCTCGGGGCTCAAGCGAAAGTCGGGGGACCTGGTCCGGATGCGAGGCGCCCGGTAGGGTTGCTCGCTAAGCCTCTGAATGAATGGTTGTTTAGCCATCATGCAACTAGTTGAGCAGTTTGAGACTACCGGATTCGATGGCCTTGTAGAGCGTGTCTCCCGAGGGCGTCTGCGCATAGGGCAGAAACACTTCCGCTAAGCCCGCCTGGCCCGCTTCGATGATAGCCAGTTGCGCTTCACACCAGTTTTTGATGATGCGCCAACTGACCCGGCGGGCTTGCGCTTCGGTGCGGTACTTCCAGGCTACCTGCGCTTTCGTGAGAGCCTTGAGTACCCCCTGCCAGTTGCTCGGGAGGGTGAACCACCACAGCGTCTGCTCCGGACCGACCGCTACGGCGAAGGTGATGGCCACAGGCTCTCCCGAGCCCGACGTTTCGTAGTCGACCAGCACCTTTTGCGCCCCAGCTTTGGCCAGGAGCATCTGGATTTCCTGGGTTGTCTTACCGGCCGCGATGGTCGTGGTGTAGTTGAGGATAGCCATCGCTAATTGGACCAGGTACCTGCGCTGGCGCGGCTTTGGTTGACGGCCTCATAAAACAGGCGCGTTAGCTTCTCGTTGCCAAACTGCCGTATCCGGTGCTCGTGGTACTGGTATAGCTGCCAAGCAGTGCTGTTTTTCACGCGTTTGCCAACGGGTATCTTGCTGCCGCGTTGGTAGTCTTTGAACTCCTGGAACTCCTTGGTAGCCAGGTTCAACGCATCGTCTAACTTGCGCTGCTCCTTCTTGGTTTTGTTGGCTTGCCACCAAGCTTCCGTGCGGTAAAATCCATTGGGATTGGATTCATCAAAATAACCGGGGCCGTCGGTATAGCGGGCGTAGGGCCAGCTAGGGGGCCGGTTCGGGTGCTTAGCAAACCACTTGGCAGCCAGGCGAATGCGCTCCATAGCGTCCCGATGATAATCGGCCCACTCCTCCAGACTTCGGCGCGAATCCAGATTATGATACACGCCCTCTTTGATGGCGTCCTGCGCCAGGTGCATCTCCTCTTCGGTGAAGGCGCGTTTGTAGATGAATTTGTTGGCTTTGTTGAGAAGTTTAGTGCTGTAGGTGTTCAGGATAGCCGCTTTTTTGGCCTCTACGGGGTCCACTTGTTCGGCCGGGGTCGTTTTCGATTTTTGGTAAAAACGCGCCTCGCGCTCCCCCAGCGCCCCTTTTTTACCTGTTTCCGGCTTCGCTTCGTCCCCCGCCGCGTCCGCGCCGCCTGTCCGGGCACTAATTACTTTTTCTGGGTTTTCAACTTTTCCACTTTCGTCAGTTAGAGTAGTAATTAATAACCCTAAAGGGTCTTTAATAGGTGGAAGTTTTGTACTATCTACGATTTGCTGAACCTGCCCTCCTTGTGCTGCTGATGCACTAAATGATACAACCCCATCACGGATATCTACCATTTTAAACAAAAATTTGCTGTTAATTACCAGCTCCACGTTGCGCCGCCACCCCCGGAAATACTTCTGCAGAATCAGGCTGTCTTCCCCGCCCATTAAGGCCATTACGTGTGTATAAACCGTGCGCTTATTCTTCTTTACCAGCTTAGCCAATTGAGGGTGGCTAACCGATATCAGTATGCCCTCCGGCACGGCGTCGGTGTGCTGGTAGTCGAGTTGCAGCATCTGGTGGTTGCGGTACTCATTGGTTGCCTGTATGGCCAGGCGTATGATGTTGAGCCCGGTTAAGTAGCCACAACCAGGTAGCGGCTTCTGTTTGATTTTTACCTGCTGCTCGCGGCCGGCACAGGAGCCATTACTCACCTTGCGAGTATGGGTTTTGGTAGGGCTAGCGGCCTCCAGCAAGTCGTAGTGTTTGCTCCATCGAGCCAGGGCACTGGTGGGGGTCAGGGGGGCGGGTAACATAAGCGTGAACGGGGTAAAAAGTAGAGATAGCGAGGGGTAAAAAATTGACAAAGCAGTGCCAGGGAGCCGGAAAACGCGTTTTTCGGCAACTCGGAATTTTTATGCAAAAGCGCAGTCAGGGCGCTGGAAAGGGCCTTTTTAGGTCCGACTGCAGGGCCGGCTTCTGCCGACCTTCGCTTCCCGTCCGATCACGAGATCGGGCCACTCCTTCACCATTCCCGTGGGTCCAGATGGCTGCCCTTCAAAAGGGACAACGGGAAGTTTTACTTAGCCTGGCCGGGTGCCTGGCTCGTACATGGGCGGCGCACGCAGGAGTTGTCGCTTCATAGCCGGGCGCCGTTTAGAATGAAAATGATGATGGCCATCAGCAGCCAAGCCAGGCCGAAGCCTATGAAAAGCACCACTGGCACCCAGAAGGGCGCCAGCACTACCCACCAGGGCCACATGACCACCGGCGCTATCTGCCGCTGCTTGAGGCGCACGAGTACCAGTGAGAGCGGTACCAACAGCGAGGGAAGGAGCCAGAGCACATTATGCATGCGCCAGCTCCTTCCCTAAAAGTCCAGCCGATACTGGTCGTCCTTGTGATAGCGCCCATAGCGCCGATTGTAAATGTGCGCCCGTCGATCGTAGTTGAGGTGACAGCGCTGACAGAGTGCCGCCAGATTGCTGAAGCGGTTGTGCGTGCGGTCGCGGTCCAGGTGCGCTACCGTCAGGATGACTTTGCTGCCCGTGATGGGGTGCGGTTCGTAGTTGAGTGCCTGGCACCATTCGCACCGATTGCCGGCCCGGCGAAACCGCACGAGCCGACTGATCAGGCGCCACTTGGGGTGGTAGCGTTTGTAGTCGATGGGCATGAGGTAGTAGCTTACGCATCCGCTGCGGCTCCTTCCTGCTGCACGGGCAGCTCCTTGCGCACGAAATATTTAGGTTCTGCCTGATAGGCTGGGTAAATCGTGCCGACCGCTACGTGCAGGGAGCGCAGATACTGGTAGACATAGAGCCCACCGGTAGCTACCTGCCACGGCCCTTTATTCTGGCGGTAAAGCTGGGAGCCTATATTATCCAGTAATAAATCGTAGCTGGCATAAACCCCATCATCCTCTGGCTCAACGCTGTCGTCGATATCATCCGGGTTGTCACCGTAGTCGACATTCCAACCTGTGTTGAAGCTCAGCATGACTTGGTGCTGCCCGCCCGTAACGGTTATTGGTCCCCAGGCATACTCGCCATAAGGGCCATCGCTGTTGAGCGGCACACACTCGCCAATTACATGCCGCACGGCATCTTGATTGGGCAGAATATGCTCTAGCTGATCCAACGTGTAGAGCAACGGCTTAACCTCCTCTGGCTTAAAGCCAACGCTGTAGGGGTGCACCGTACCTGCTGAAGGACGCAGGTACACCAGCACACTTGGGGGATGGTCAAAAGGGCCATCAAAAGCGGGCGTGGTACCACTCAACGTATTAAGCACTCCCAATCCCTTAGGGGTCTGCACTTCCGGATTGTAAGGCCAGTAAGAGGCCAGCATCTCGAAACGGTTGTCAAGTAGGAGCGGATTAGCCATTCGCTTGCCCTCCTTGCTGTTCGTCTAGTGCCCGTTTGATATCCTCGAGGCGCAACTCATATCGGTCGCGCATCGCCTGCATATCCGGTAGCATATGTCCATACTCCCGCCGATTGCCTTCCGCCTTGCCAATGTTGACCAGAAGGCCCTTTAGTGCGGGCTCAATTGCGGCCCGCTCCTGACGCAATTGCTGACGTGTGGGTCGTTGGGTGTCCGGCGACGGCAACTCGGTCAGCGGGCGGACCCGAACCGGTTGAGTTGACTTCTCGGCCAGCAGCTGCGCGAAAGCGCGGATGGCTGACCGATCTGAGGTGTAGACGTTAGTGCCTGTACTCATAAGGCTAGGCGGCAGCAGCACGTTGCGGAACAATTTCCAACTGCTCGGCCAGGGCCTGCACATGCACCTTGCGCAGTTGCAGGCTGCGGCGCACCTCATCGAGCATTACCTCGCGGGCATCTTCAGTGCCCGGCAAATCCAGGCGGTTTCGTAACTGGGTCAGGCGCTGGCTGTGCGTATTGATGGCCACCGAATGATCTTCCGGGGTCAATTTTTGAAATTCATCCACGCTGATAAGGTCTACTTTGGTCATTGTCGGGAATGGTGAAGGAGAAAGAGGGGGGTTATGAAGCAATGCGCATAGGTGGCGCAGTTTTCAAGTCGGCGATGGTAAAGCCGATGGCTTGGCCATAAGCCAGCAGTGCGGCCCGCGGAATGCGTAGAATGCCCGGTGTGAACTCCAGGGCGTAGAGGGTAATGCGATGACCTTTGGGGTCGTATTTGCCTTCGGTTACCCACTTTTTCACCGTGCGCACGCTCACGCGGGTGGCCGTGGCCACTTCCTCCAGCGTCAGGTACTCATCGCTGGGCGCCGCAGCAGGTGCGGCCTGGCTCAATAGCTGCGTAAAGCGGCTAAACAATGCGTCGAGGTCTCCTTTTGTAGCGATTTGATTGGCGTCCAGCGACATAGAGCGAGGCGGCTTAGGCTGCGGTTTGCAGCGTTTGCTGGTAAAAGGGCAGCACGCGGAATTCGCGGCGGCAGTCGGTCAAATCGATTTCAGCGATGCCCTCGGGCATTGCGCGCAGGAGTACTTCTTCTTGGGCGCGATTTTCTTCCAGCGCCGAGCGCCAGCCAGCCGGCATGGGGCCTTGCACATACACGGTGAGGTGGCCGTGGCGGTACCAGTAGCCGAGCAGTGGCTGCGGAGCAGCCAGTTCGACGGGTTTTTGGTTGGTGACAGCGCAGATGGCAGCACCAGATCGGAATTCTGAAACGCGGATGCGTTTCCCGCTCAGCGCATCCGTGAGGCTGATAGGCGGGCAAATGGTCGTCATCGGGAATGGTGAAGGATAGTGATAGATGGGTTTAGGACGTTGGCCGCAGGTGCGTCGGAATTTCATAGCTAGGCATAGAGAATTGGACCAGGGCAACTAGGTCACGCAGTACAGGACGGCGACCTATGCGCGCTGCAGCAAGTAGATTTGAGGGAGTATCATAACCCGCCCTAACTGCGTCATCCACCGCCGTTGGCTTCAGGATTTCGCACACTTCGCCCATCAGGTGGAAGTACTTTTGCTTTTCCGTCATCATCGTGTTTGCTCGGTTTCTTCGCGCAATTCTTTTCTTGCGCTATCTTTCTTTCTGTCTTCCTGACAGCCAAACAAACATACGCGCAATTGCGAGCATTAGCCAAACAATTGCGGTGATATTATTTGCAAAAAATCCTAAAAATGCCACAAGCAACTGTCAATCAGAGACTTAAAATTCTGATTGAAACGCTAAAATTGAATCCGAGAAGCTTCAGCAAGCTGGTTGGAGTGAGCGAGGGCACAACCCGCAGCTATTTGGATCGTGGCTCGAAGCCAAACATTGAATACATATCCGCAATTGCGCGAGGAATTGCAAACATCAATACCACATGGCTTCTGTTAGGTGAGGGCTCTATGCTCCTAAATGAGACAACCGAACCCACCGTTACTTATCAAAAAAATAAGGGAACCAGCAATGTCGGCAACGTCGCCACTAACAACGGGGTCAACAACGTCGAATTCAACTCATTCGACGATTGCAAGAAGGCACTTGATATAGCTAAGGATAAAATAGACCAACAGGCTAGTCAGCTCCAGGATAAGGAGCGCATTATTAGGCTTTTAGAAATGCAATTGAATAATATTCAAAGCCCCTTATGACTAGTAATCCATTACAGCATTAGGTATAGCCTTAAACTGAATCTATAATGATTCCTAACAAGAAATTTTTAGGCGAAGCTGGTCAAAAGAGTGTAGAAAAATTCACTCGGCTTACTGAATTTGTAAGCAGTATAGAAATGCTTGTTAAAGAAGAATCTGATCGTGGTGCAATACTAATTATTACAGCTGTTCTAGAAGAACTACTAGGTGAAATAATAAAAGAAGGCACGGCATCAGAAGCATATGGCAATGAGCTTCTTAAAATTGGTCAACCTGCCGGTGATTTCGAATCCAGAATATTAATTGCTCAAGCTTTCGGATTAATTCATGCAGAGGATACTAAAAAGCTTAAAATTGTTCAACGCATCCGAAATAAAGCTGCGCATTTTGACAGAAAAGGACGAGGTTTTAACGTACTCTTTGATTCTAGTTCTACAATTGATCAAGTAGCTGAGTTGAGTTTACTAGCTAAATACCCATTATCTAGTCGCTTACCGCTCCATGTAAGGCTCAATTTTGTCATTGCTACACGCACTCTAATGCTTCGCCTTTTGCAACGGTGGATGCATACATATTCCAACACTAGCTTACTATCAGAGGAAGAAGAAATTGCAGAATTGTTAAAGAAATACAAGGCTACGGACATAGGAGACTACTTAAAAGAAATAAAAGAAAAGATAGGAGATGAACATCTTTTTCATAATGTATTACTTCAATTCAATGCAATCTTTAAAGTTCATATAAAGAAGGATCTAGGGGTTGTAAAATTCTTACTAAGTGAACTAAGTAATACTCTTTTCACAATAAAGAATTCAGAAGTAGGATTGGCTGACAAGGACAGAGAAGATTTATCTCCAGAATCGGATAGATAATTAAATATTTAATGGAAATCACGCGTCAGCTTCGTCGCGACCGAATTAATAAGCGTGGCTTTGCTCCCATTCATTTTACCATCTGCTGGGCGGGTAACCGGCTGCGCATAGGCAGTGGTGAGGTCGTGCGCCCCGAGCACTGGGACGAGGAGTCTCATAAAGTGAAAGCCGTAAAGGGCTCGTACTACAATCAGATTAACCCAAAGCTGGCGGCTATTGAGGAAGCGGCCGAAACCGCCCTCTATACTGCCGAGCAGGCGCATAGGCTACTCAGCGAGGAAGCCTTGCGCCAGGCACTAGAGCCGGTGCTGAAGCCGGGCAAAGCGTCGGCAACGGAAGCCACTGCTCCGGCCGCCCCACTGCAGCAAAGCCTCGGCTTCTTTCAGCTCATGGAGCAGTGGATCCAGGAGTCGGCCCGCAAGCTGCACCCGACTACTTTCCGGCCCATGGCCAAGACGTCATTGGCCGGCCTGAAGGCGACGAAGGCCCGGTTCGAGCAGTTTAGTGCAACCAAGAAAGTGCCGCTCACGCTCCAGGGCATGGACAATGCCTTTTATATGGCCTTCCGTGAGTACATGATGGATGAGTTAGGCCAGGAGACCAACACCTTCGGCAAGCACATTGCCCGGCTACGCACGTTCCTGGCCTGGTGCGAAGAGCAGGACCTGCCGGTTAACCGCCGGTACCGCAAGTTTGCCGTGCCGAAGGTCTATGTGGGCGTCGATGCGCTGACCGAGCACGAGCTGCGCCGGATCCAGCGGCTCGATTTCAGTTCTGAGGAAGTACAGAAACGACTGCTAGAGATTCATAAGGCCACGCATTCCAAGGCCAACTCTGATCAGATGCCCAACTATCAGGCCTGGGCTGCGCACGTGCGCCTGGCCCGCGACAAGTTTCTGGAATGTGCCTATACCGGTCTGCGCATATCCGATGCCGAGCGCTTAGCCTGGCACCACGTCAAGGGGCAGATGATTCACCTCAAGGCCGGCAAGACGCAGCGCGAATGCTATATCCCCTTCTACGATGACTCCTTGTTTCACCTGGTGGCGTTGGCCAACGCCTACGAGCACCGCAGCCACGACGACTTATTGCTGCCCACGTGCTACCGAGTCAACGAATTTCTGAAGATCGTCCAGCAGCTGGCCGGCATCACGCGCCTGAACCTGACCACCAAGCTGGGCCGCAAAACCTTTGTCACGCTCAAGCTCTACCAAGGCGTGCCCACCCGCTCTATTATGCAGGCCACGGGCCACACCACCGAGTCCAGCTTCAATCACTATGTGGGCGTCGACACGATTAGTTTACTAGAACAGTTCATGCGCCGCTCGCCCAACGCCGCCTAAATTGTGGGGCAAAAACGTGGGGCAGATTTTAGGTATCTTGTTTCCATCCGTTTCCAGCGAATGCAGCGAAAACCTCCTTTACGCACCCAAATCGGTGCATTTGCTGGAAACGAGTGGAAACGAAAGGCACGAAGTAAGTCCTAGCGTGACCACCAAAAACCCTTTCTACAAATCGTAGAGAGGGTTTTTTATTTTTGTTATATCAGGAAAATGATTGGTAAAGAGAATTTAGTTATCCGCCTCAAGCCGCTGGAAGGTTGGTAGATTGCGCCATTTGTATAACTATCATTAGAGTTATTTTTAAGACTCAAGGAAGCGATATTTACCCTTCTCACTTCCAGCCTTGCCCTGCATGATGCACCCAATCCTTTCTATCAGTGCAGTCAGCCGCATGTAAAAAGGCCCGTACATTCCATTTCATTCAGCCACGCGTCAGCCAACACCTTGCCCAGTAAGTATGATTTCACTTATTCTAAGCAGCAGGCAATAGCAGTTGCTGGGGCTACTTTATCGGCATATCATAATTCAGTTTGCTGCTATATGGTTACGATGAACACTCAGAAAACACCCGTTGCAAAAGCGAAGTGCTACAAGAAATTGCTATTCTATTCTAAAGCAGGGGCGAGAACAGCACAGCAAAAGCAAGAGGATCTTTCGGCACCGCAATAACCAGAATCCGCAATGGAATGGACTGAGCACGGTAGAAGTTTGTAACGACATTGAGCAAGAATCACTTGTCAGCCATATGTCAGCTATATCAACTGATTCTTGCTCGATGTTGGGCTTGCTTGAGAACTGATTTTAGAGACAAGACATGAACATGTAAATCTCACAAAAATCAGTTATGCTACTCGCATCTCTTGTACTTCTTGCGTACATACCCTATCTTGAGCTTACACTAACACAACCTACTCCAATGTGAATTGTGCTGCACGGGCTTAAAGCCGCGAAAACTGTTTAGCCGAAACTGCTCGGCCGATTTACTGTGTGAATCGAGCTTTCTAGCTTATGCCCATGCGGCGCCGCGTGCAGACAGTTGTCTGCGCCCCAGTATTGTGTACTGGGTTTATGCTACGCCTACTCCAGCTTTGCGCTGAGCGTTTGTTGTTGCAAATCACATTAGGAGGGTGTACTACCCGCTTTGTTGCTTGGAGTTGTGTTTCCTCACGGAAAACCACGAAACGTATTGTTGTGCGCTGATAGCGCGCGTCGCATCGGCGTGTGTTTGTCACGTATGACATAATGCGCTATGAAAGCGCCACTGATTTTCTGACCGGCGATGTAAAAACGTCAGGCCCTGAAAGCAGTGGTTACGCTTCAAATCGTGCCAAACAAAGCAAGTTGTTCTTGCGACTCGTTTTCAATCTAAAAACGTACCTCGCTGCCCTTCTTCCTCTTTTCAATTTTACTGACTTGAATTCGATGAAGCCGCCTGATCCCCTTTTCTTCCGCTTAATGTCTACCTGGCGTAGATCCGATAATGTGTTTGCCAATCCTTGTTTGCGCAAACTCAACAGTTCGTCAACCAATTACAAAGGCTGGCGCGTTGTGTTTTCCCCAACTAACTTGCAGCTAGACAGAGAGGCTTTAGAGCGAAATGGCTATCCATTTTCTGCCTTGGGTCGCAACTGACTGAAACCGTATCAACACAGCCTGTGCCCTCGCGGACCGATTTTGGCTGCGAGGGCATGTTGAACTACACTGCTTTTCTCTTCATGATACACCGTTTTTCTGCTGCTATATACTTAGCTAGCTAGATACCACATTCTCTTGTAGCTGAGCAAACTAGTTCAGGAGTTCCTTGCATTAAACCCACTAAGACTGGCCTATTAATACATTTTTCCTGAAGACATTTTGAACAATCTTTTTGACCGCTGATGCAGTTGGAGCTGTTTGTACTTGCGCTATTCGTTTGATTAGCCTGGGAGACCTAATAATATGATTTGGTAGAAGCGAGCAGAACTGGCTTACAATGCTGCTCGCTTCTACCAAACCATTATTTATTGACCTGCACCGTTGCAGAGTTACAGAGTCGTCAAGTCATCTGTTGATAGCAACAAACCTTTAAGAGGCCACCTATTTACGCCTTGGATTTCGAACAAGCCGTTCTGTTACGCACGGCTCTTAAGGCTTGTGCAAAGTGGTTGGGGCGGCTGCGCCATTGGACCGAGTTGTGCGGGCAATACTACTAGTGGTGTTGAGGTAGATACCTGATATTCTATCCCTCGCTAATCTTCTATTTTATTCAGCCGTCAATTGTCGTGCGCCGCCCATGTGTTTTGGATAGTACCGCAAGAAATAGCGGGCCGGTAACCGCAGGCGCAGCAACAACCGTAGCAGGCATATTATTTAGTTGGCCTTTGCCTGATTATGATGCTACCCAACCTCCCGCCTACTGGCTCCGATGGCCGCTGCCCCTGGGCCGACCACAACGAATTGCTGCGCGATTTTCACGACCACGAATGGGGCGAACCAGTGGCCGAAGCGAGCATCCTGTTCGAATACTTGGTACTGCATACGTTTCAACTGGGCTTTGATTTTCCGGTGGTGTTGAAACGGCGCGAAGGGTTCCGGGAACTGCTGGCCGGCTTCGACCCTGAGCGGCTAGCTCGTTTTGGCGAAGACGAAATAGCGGAACTGCTCTTCAATCCGCGCATCCTGCGCAACCGGCGCAAGCTAGAAGCCACTGTGCTAAACGCCCAGGCGTGGTTGCGCCTGCGCCAGCAGGTAGGCGGCGACGATGAACTGCTCACCTTCTTCTATCAGTACGTAGGCGGCCAGACCGTCGACAACCAGCGCAGCGCCACCAATCCCGTGCCCCTGTCCACGCCCCAAAGTGAAGCTATGAGCAAAGACTTGAAGAAGCGCGGGTTTGTGCTGGCCCCCCGCGTAACCTGCTACAACATCTTGAAGACGGCTGGCCTCGTAAATGACCACCTACTCAGTTGTCCGCGGCACGCCGAATGCGTCGTGCTGACCCAGTAGCAGGAATAGCTGGTGCCGCCTGGTGTTGTTCTGCTACGGCGCGCCAAGCCAGCAGCCAGACAATCACCCCAAAACCAGAGCCGCTACCTTTACTGCCTTCCGCTGTTTTATCCTGATTCTATGCGCACCTTCAACTGGGCCATTCTGGGCCTGGGCAACATTGCCCACAAATTCGCTGAAAGCTTAACGCTCCTGCCCAATGCGCGGCTGCATGCCGTAGCTTCCCGCAGCACAACGAAAGCCCAGGAGTTTGCCGCCCGCTTCGGGGTGCCACACGCAGTAGGCAGCTACGAAAAACTGCTAACTATACCCGGCATTGATGCCGTTTATATTGCCACGCCTCATTCCGAGCACCACGACCACACGCTGCTCTGTTTGCGGGGCGGCCTGCCGGTGCTATGTGAGAAAGCCTTTGCCCTCAACGCCCGCCAAAGCCACGACATGATTAGTACGGCCCAAGAAAAAAGCGTTTTCCTGATGGAAGCCTTCTGGACGCGCTTTTTCCCGGCCATCAACAAAGCGCTGGAACTACTGGCCGCTGGCACCATTGGGGAAGTGAAGCACTTAGCTGCCGACTTCGGCTTTGCTGCCGACTACAAGCCCGAAGCCCGGCTCTTCAACCCCGAGTTAGCCGGTGGTTCCCTGTTGGATATCGGCGTGTACCCGCTTTTCATCAGCAAGCTTTTCTTGGGCGAGCCCCAGGAAATAAGAGCAGTAGCCGTGCCCGCTGCTACTGGCGTCGACCAGAACTGCGCCATGGTCTTGTCGTATGCCAGCGGCGCGACGGCCAGCTTGTTTTCCACCCTCGCCGCCCAAACCGACAACCAGTGCGTCCTCTACGGCTCGAAAGGGCAACTGCACCTTACCGGCCGGTTTCACGCGGCCAGCGGCATCACCTTGCACCTGACTGGCCAGGAACCCCAGGTAATTCCCTGCGAAAAGCAAGGCTTTGGCTACCACTACGAAGCCCAGCACGTGCAAGAGTGCTTGGAACAAGGCCTCACCGAAAGCCCTATGTTGCCCCTGCAATTCAGCCAGGAATTGATGCAATTGCTGGATACTGTGAGGCAGCAAATTGGCCTGCGCTATCCGGGCGAGTAAGAGGAACACCTTTGCTTCACCTCCTTCCATCCAAACTCAACTTCTTACTGATATCCTATAAAAAAGGCCCCGCCAGACTGGCAGGGCCTTTTTGCTATAGAAACCAGGGTAGGCGTTAGTCCATTTTAACGGTTACGGCGCTACCTGAATAGCTAACGGTTTTGGCGGGAGCCGCCGTGAAGTTGATTGCGGTTGGCTTGTCTTTGCTCACCCATACCACGTTGAAAGTACGCTGGGTTTGCATGCCCGGAAACGTGCCTTTCCGCTCCCCAATGGTCAGGGTTTTGGTTTTCTCGTCGTACGAGGTGGGAATGGTGGCAAAAGAACCTTTCTCGTAGTTGTAGTTCACGCCCTCGTCCTCGTACAGCGAGAAGCTGGCGTCTTTGCCGGTGTACACGTAGAGCGTAACCGGGTCGGTGGGCTTTTCGGTGGTGTACTGAATTTCTGGCCCGAAGGGGATGATAGAGCCTTCCTTGACGTACAGCGGCATACGCTCTAGCGGGGTATCTTCCGTGATTTGCTGGCCGCCGGGGGTGTACTGGCCACTGTAGAAATTGAACCAGCCGGTGTTGGCAGGCAGATACAACTTCTTGGTACGCGCCTGGTACTCGGTTACGGGCGCTACCAGCAAGCTCGGCCCGAACATAAACTCCTCCCCTATGCTCTTCACGGCTGGGTCGGCACCGAAATCCATGACTAGGCCCCGCATGATGGTGGAGTTTTGGTGGTGAGCCTGGCCAGCCAACGAGTAGATGTAGGGCATCAGGCGGTAGCGCAGCTTGTTGTAGTACAGCATGCTCTGGTAAGCCGGGTGCGTTTCGGGCGCGATGTTGTAAATCTCGCGAAACGGAAACTGGCCGTGGGCCCGGAACAACGGGCAAAACGCGCCATATTGGTACCAGCGTGCGTTGAGCTCACGCCATTCCTCCAGGTCTTTGGCATTCGGCTTCTCATAGCGCCGCTCCACCGCAAAACCACCAATATCAGTGGTCCAGTACGGAATGCCCGACAGCGAGAAGTTCAGACCCGCCGAAATCTGGTTCTTGAAATCTTCCCAGCGCGAACCGATGTCGCCGCTCCAGATAGCTGCCGCGTAGCGTTGCGAACCGGCGTACGCCGAGCGGGTCAGCAGGAACACGCGCTGGTCGGGAGCGGTTTTGCGCTGGCCTTCGTAGATGCCTCTGGCGTTTTGCAGCGGATATCCGTTGAAATATTCGGTGCCCGAACCTGCGTAGGTAGGGGTCATTAGGCGCTTGCGGGTGTCCTCGTTGGTGTTCGAGTAGATATCCGGTTCCGAGGCATCCATCCACCAGGCATCAATGCCTTTGTTGAACAGCTTGGTGTTGAGCAGGTTCCAGAACTCGTCGCGGGCTTTGGGGTTGAAGGCGTCGTAGAAGGTAGAGGTGTAGCCGGGCGCAATCCAGTCGCGGGTGCGATTGGCGATGTTCCGCTTGTAGAGGTAGCCTTTGGCGTTCAGATCATTATACGCCGGAATTCCTTCGTAAAACTTGCCCCACACCGAAATCATTAAGTGCAGATTTTGGTCGTGCAGGGTTTTAACCATGGCATCCGGATTGGAGAAGCGAGCGGGATCGAACTCCTGGCTGCCCCATTCCGCCGGCTTCCAATACGACCAGTCCAGCACGATATTATCAATCGGAATTTGGCGCTTGCGGAATTCTGCGGCCGTAGTCAGAATCTCGTCTTGCGTTTTGTACCGTTCGCGGCTCTGCCAAAAGCCCATGGCCCACTTCGGCATGATGGGTGCCGGCCCCGTAATCTGGCGGTAGCCGCTCACTACTTCGTCCAGGTTGTTGCCTTGCACGAAGTAGTAGTTGATGTCGCGGCCCGCTTCCGACTTGAAACCGTACTCGTGCTCACTCTGGCCTTCGAGCGGGCTCAAACACCGCAGCCCCAGATACGATTCCCCACCATCTGGGTCCCATTCCAGTCTGATTGGGTACTTTTTGCCCTTCTCCATGCTCATGGCTACCACCGCCGTGCCCGGATTCCAGGCTTGGCGCCACTTGCTTACCTGAAGCTTGCCATCAATGTAGAGCTTGGCGTAGCCCGCGTTTTTAAGCATGAAGTGGTGTACGCCGGTGTTCTCCGACTCAATGGAACCCTCCCACGTAGCCAAGGTCTCGCCTAGCTTAACCTGCGCGGGGAAGTTCTTCATGTCTTCCAAGTACTCGTAGGGCAATGAGGACTCGGGGCGCTGCGCTACAACTTCACTGGGTTTGTTTTTCTTTACATAAGTAGCTGTTAACCAGCCTTCACTGCCATCTTTGGCGTAGAGTTTCAGCGCGGAAAGTGGTTGGTAGTCGCGGGTGTCGCCGACGTTGGTAATAGAGTAGTTATCCCACAGAATACCGTAGTTTTTGTTGGAAACCAGGAAAGGCACTGCTACATCCGTGTTGTTGTGGGCTAGCCGTACCTGTTGGCCTTTGTAGTTCATCACCCCGTTCTGGTGCTGTCCCAGGCCATAAAGGCCCTCATCCACTGGCGAGTCGAATATCTGCTCAATCTCGTAAAGCTTTTCCCCCTCAACTATTACTGGCTTAAACAGCTTGCCGCCATTCTTGCGCTCTTGCAAAATAACGCGGCCTCTGGCATCGGTAAACCCGATTTCGCCGGTCGTTAGCGAGACGGTGGCGTTCAACGCACCGGTACTCACCACACCCTGCCCCTTCTTCTGTTTGAACTGCCACTTCGGCGCCGGCCCCGTGGGAGTAACGGCCATCAAGCTCGCCCTAGACGATACCGAGTCCAGGGGGCTGGCACGCACATGAATGATGTTGTCGGACACCACTTGCAGCCGGATGGTGCGCACGGCGTTGTCGTTGGGTTTGGGGAGAGTTATAAGCACTCCGTCCTGCAATTGCTTAACGCTCGGCTTTTGAGCCATTGCCCCCACTATAGGCGACAAGAAAAGGAGCCCTAAAAGCGGAAGACTACAGGTACTTCGGTGTTTGAACATAGAATGCAAACGTTTGCCGGTTAGGGATTGAAAAAAGTGCTAAGCTTTGTCGCTGCACCATAGCTTCTAAGTAACATTAATGTCGAGGCGCCATCCGAGCTTTCTAGCAGGTAGCACTTTTTGCAAACAGCCACCGGCACTAGCTTGACTGTTCTTAGAGAGACTAATTAGTTGCACCACGTTTGTCGGGAAGAAATACTACAAGGCCGCGTAATAATACACATTAGAAGCATACCCGGAAGACTTTCGAAGGGCCGCTTTTCTTTGCCTCAACCTGTCAGGCAGCTTGGCATAGTCTCTGACAGGGTGCTGCCGGCTAGCAATAGCCACTGCTAGCTTATTAGAGAAAACTGGAATATGGTATAAGCTTGATAATCAAGAAACCAGTTATAAGATCAATCGGGAATCAATCTGCTTTATAATCGACTACGTAAGTGAGGGGTAATGATAATTTGATATTTAATTGGATTATCTTGTAATACACTACGTCCTCACTACCCTATGATAACAAATGAACTTTTAGCGGATGACATCAAGCGGTTCATTCTGCGCAACGATCTTATCAACGTTAAGGAAGTTGGGGTCGAACAGGAAATAAGCACAAAGCTGGCTTTGCCGCGCGTTATATCGCTCGTAATGACCAACCTAGCCGAGCTAAGTGAGCAAACAGGCGGCCAGCAGGCAGTTTACAACATGGTCGAGGAGGCTAGAAAGTTGGATGTACTGAACGTTGAGACGGCCAAGCAGGAAGTGGCGGTGATGCCCGAGCGAGGAACTGAACTGATTAAGTCGGTGCAGAAAGACCGGTACTTCGGCACTATCAACAGCGTGGTATCCACCACCGGCATCGAGCAAAAAACCGTAACCGACCTGATTAACCTGGTCGTGCCGGTAACGCTAGGGATGCTGGGCAAACAAGCGACGACAAACAACTGGGGACCCGGCGACTTAGCGCAGGCGTTGCAGACCCAATCCCGCGAGATGGCGCCTGCTGCGGCCACCGAACACGTATTGCTTCCCATGCGGGAGCAGTGGTTGCCAAGCCCAACCCAAACAACTGCGGCAGTGCCGCGGCCAGCAGCAACTATTTCTTCTACCAACAAATGGCTGATAGCGGCTTTGATAATAGCAACGGCGGAGCTGGGCTATATTATAGGCAGCGAAACCAAGAAGGCAAACAGCGAAACCACGCTTATCCGCCCCAACACCGACAACTACACCACCCCTGCCGTAAGCGTGAGCAACAGGGGCGTTTGGGACCCCAACAATCCAGCGGCACTCACGGCCAACGGCAACTTCGACCGGGCGGGCGGAGGCTACGTGTATGGGGACGCGGGGGTGCCGGCCGTTCTGAAACTCAAAGACGGGTTGCAGCAGATAATTGGGGCCAACTCCACCGAAAACAAGCTGTATCAATTCTTAGTTGACCCGCGCACCGAGGTGGATAAAGAAAGCCCCACCAAAGGCTGGATTGGTTTCGACCG
Source organism: uncultured Hymenobacter sp. (assembly GCF_964242765.1). Lineage (NCBI taxonomy): Bacteria > Pseudomonadati > Bacteroidota > Cytophagia > Cytophagales > Hymenobacteraceae > Hymenobacter > uncultured Hymenobacter sp. Next base: position 23,524 of record NZ_CAXTBM010000013.1, on the reverse strand, counting down.
AATCTATTTCGAGTCCAGCAAGGCCGTATTAACCAATGAATCGATGTGGCAGCTCTCCAACGTGGCCAGCATCTTGAAGACCTTTCCGAATGCCAAAGTGCGCATCGGGGGCTACACCGATACTTCCGGCAGTCCCCTCTTCAACCTAAAGCTAAGCCGCGAACGGGCCGAGTCTGCCCGCGCTACGCTCATCAAGTTTGGAGTAGATCCGAACAGCGTGGAAGCCGTCGGCTATGGCTCCCTCGACAATATTGCCAGCAATGACACCCCCGATGGCCGCTCCCTGAACCGACGGGTTAGCATCCGCGTCATCAACAAGTAAACAAGCAAAAAACTCGTCTTGCGCGGCGCAAGACGAGTTTTTTGCTTGGTATTTCACCTACAAGGTTTTCGTGAAAACCACCTTGATGCGTAGCTGGAAGTCGGCTATTACCTTGAAGATTTCCTTGAGGGTGACTTGCTCCACCTGCGTTAGCACTTTGGGGTCGAGGTAGTTGGTGGGCGGAATCCGGTCGTTGATGAGCTGGCGGGCTTGCTTTTTCAGACGCATCCCCATCAGGTAATAATAGGCCTGAAACAGCTCCTGGTATTCTTTTTCGGTGAAAACGCCTTTCTCGCGCAGCTCGTGTAGCCGCTCGCCCGTGTTGGTTTTAAAAATCTGGTGTTTGAGCGCATATACCCGCACCAAGTCCACGATGGGGGTCATGGTTTTCTTTAAATCAAACACCTGCTGAGTGCCCTGCGTGAACGTGCGGAAATTGCGGAAAAACGTTAGTGGGGGCTCGTATTGCAAGGCATTGTTGGCCATGTAGTAGAAGAAACGCTCCACCGGCCCCTGCAATACTTCGCCCATAAACGCCTGCAACTCTTCTATGATGGCCGCCTCGCCGTAGAGGTAGCGGCAGTCGAAAAACGTCGAGAACTTCATGACAGTCTCGGCGTTCGACTCGCTCATCCAACTCTTATAATTGCGCTTCCAGTGCGAGAGGGAGTGCGTCCACTTGTGGTTTTTGGCCATGAAGCCGCCGGTGCAAAAGCTTAAGCCGATGTGGTTGAGCTGGTCGGAAACGGCCTCGGCAAAGCGCAGGAAGTAGGCCCGCACCAACTCGCGCTGCTCGTTGGCTTTGTCTTCGTAAATGATGGCGTTGTCTTGGTCGGTGAGCAGGGTTTGCTCTTTTCGGCCCTCGCTGCCGAGCACCATGAACACAAATTTGGCCGGCGCCGGGCCATGTTCGGCCAGCACGCTCTCAATCACCTTCAGCGCAATGGTATCGGCCACGGTGGTAATCACCTGGTTCACGATTTCGGGCTTCACGCCCCGGCTCAGCAGTTGATTTACAATTTCGGGCACCGTTTCCCAGCGTCGCTTCAGCTCCTGCATGCTCTGCGCCGACTTCACCGCCTGAATGAACATGAACGGCGACTGCGCCAAGTCGCTCAGCAGCTTGTTGCGGCTCAGAAACCCAATGTAGTGGCCGCCCTTCTCGACCAGCAGGTAGCGGGTCTTGGTTTGAAACATCAGCAGGATGGCCTCATACACATACGCCTCACTGTTGATGGAAACAATGGGCGTATCCACTACTTCGGCTACCGGCCGGGCAGCATCTAGTTGCCGCGCTATCACATTGTCGCGCAGCGTAATGTCGGTTAGATACCCAATAATTCCGCCTTGGTTGTCAATTACGAAAGCACAGCTAACCTTAGCGGCGGCCATTTGCTGCGCGGCCCGAAAAATGGGCGTATCGTGCGGCACCGCTACTATTTCGCGCACCTCCTGCGTCTCGATTTTGCGCGAGTACATCTGGTCGGCCGCAATGAAGTTCTCTTCGGGCGCCGACGTGGGCTTCACAAAATGCGCGTATTCCTCGTTGAGCATTCGCTCGCCGTAACGCGCCGTGAAGAAGTGAAAGAAAGCCGGGTACGCCAGACACAAGGCCCGAAAGTCGCGGCGGGGCAGCGCGTACACCACGGTTCCCTTTTGGGCTATCACCGTGCGGATCGAGCGTTTCTTGTTGAGCAGGATGGATTGGCCGCCGTAGCAGGCGCCGGCGCGCAAGGCTTCGGGCAGGCGCTTATTTTGCTCGCTGTCGTAGAAAAAAGCCTCGTACTCGCCAGCCACAATAATATCGAGGCTGCGCAACTTCGACGAGTCTTGCTGATAAATCAGCGTTTCCTTGGTGTAGCGCACTTCCTGCAACAGGTCCACTACCCCGAGCAGCACGTCCTCGGGCAGCAGGTCGAAGGGGGTTACTGTTTCAAGAAATGCTAAGCGGTTATCCATAAAGCCAAAATAACAGCAGTGAAAGTACCCCGGCTACCAGCAAAAACAAGGGCCACAACGACCGGTACCGCTCGAACATACCCGCTTCGGCGGAAGGCACCGACAATTGGGGCTGCTCGGAAATAATTTCGTCGCTGAGGTCGCCGAGGCGGCGCAGTTCGAAAAAGCAGCGGGCCGTTGCCTGAGCATCAATTAGGGCATCGTGCTGGCGGGCCATGGGCTCTTTGAACAGATGCTCGTGCAGTTCGCCTAAGCGCAGAAAGCTACGCTCTTGCGCCTGCGCCTGCCGCTGGCTGGTTTGCATGGTACAGAGGGTAGGCAGTTCGGCCAGCAAATTGGGCAGGCCGGTCCGGTGAAACTCCACCCCTATCATATGAAAATCAAGGCGCATATAATGGCCTACCACCAAGGGGCCGTAGGTGCGCAAATCGTTGAAGAAGCGCTGCATCACAATTGAACGGGCCTCGCCGTGCTGGTCCAGAAAATCGGGCGTAAGGCCATGAATAGCCAGCGCCGAAGGCCGCATACGCCCCGAAGGCACCCGGATATAGTGGTTTTCGGTTTTCACCAGCTCGCCCTCCAACGTATACACCACCCAGGCCAACTGCGCAATGTAGGGCCAGTTACGCTCCGACGAATACGGTTTGCTCCAGCCCGCAGGCAGCCCAGTGGTTTCCGTATCTACAAACAGCAAATATTGTTGCACCCTCTTAGGTTAATAAATCTATTTTGTTTCCCAACCGCACTTGACCTTACTCTCTGTTCTGGTGCAACGAAGAGTCTCGAATAAACAGCTCGGGTTGCAGCACCACTTGGCGATGCGAAAACGGGCTGCCCTTCGCTTCTACTAATTCCAGAAATAGCCGGACGGCTGCCTGTCCCATTTCCTCACAACGCTGATCTACCGATGTTAGCATGGGCTCGGTGATAGCCGTGAAGCCTTCGTTGCTGAAACCGGCCAGGGCCACGTCCTGCGGCACCCGGATACCGCGCTGCTTGAGCAGTTGCAAGGCCCCGAGCAACGAGGAGTCGCCGGCGGAAAACACGGCATCCGGCGGGTTGGGCAGGGCCAGTAGGCGGCGCATACCATCCATGCCTTCTTCCAGCGTCATGTCGCAGTACACAATCAGTTCTTCGTCGTGGGGCAGCCCGTACAGTTGCAAGGCATCCAAGTAGCCCTGCCGACGATTTTTGTAGATGTTCAGGTGTTGCAGCCCAGCAAAGTGAGCAATCCGCCGGCACCCTTGTTGCAGCAAGTGCTTGGTGGACTGGAAGCCCCCGTCCCGGTCGTTGAGCACCACAGCATTCACATTGTCACCCTCCATCGTGCGGTCGAAGAAAACCAGTGGAATTCCGCGCTTACGCACTTTATCGAAGTGCTTGAAATCAAGCGTAGTGCGTGAAAGCGACACCATAATGCCTGCTACCTGCGCACTAAGAAGCGTTTCAATATTCTTGCGCTCGTGCGTTACATCTTCATTGGACTGGCAAATGATGACGCTGTAGCCGGCTTTGCTGGCAACGCTTTCAATGCCGTGTACCACCGACGGAAAGAAACGGCCCTCGATATAGGGCACAATCACGCCGAGCAATTTACTTTTTCCTTTGCGCAGAGCCGCTGCCAAATGGTTGGGCTGGTAATTGAGCTTCTTAGCCAGCTTAAGCACTTTTTGTTTGGTAGCTGGCCCAATGCTGTGGTGGTCACTAAGAGCCCGCGAAATAGTGGTCATCGATACCCCCAGTTCGCGCGCCAGATCAGACATAGAAACCGGACTGCTTTGTACGCTTGCCAGATCCTTAACCTTTTTACCACGTGGGGCCATATTATTTCACTCTATAGTTACTTTGCGTAAAGCTACTGCGGTTTCACAGACTGTGTATAGGCTTTTTAATAGATTCTCCGGCTTTACCTCGCGTATCCCCGTTCTTGCGCGCACTTACTGCTGAATAAGCCCGCTACGGGAATAAAGAACGCTTAATGGATCAATTTTTCTAGGCACAAAGCACTGTGCCGTGCTACGGCCGTGTCACTTCCTTGCCCAATTTGGATGCCGGTATCGAGGTAGCAGCTAGCTGCCATCCAAACAAAGACGGTAGCTAGCTGCTGCATCTCGAATGCCTGCCTCTACTATTGGCTACTGTGGCGCGCAGGTTTTTTTAAGCACTGCCAAATAAAGGTGATAAGAAAAGTATCACTCTCACGACACCAAAAGTTGGCTCATCCCTGCACCGCGCAGCCAAAGAATCGTTGTGTTAAAGCAGAAAACACATCGACCTATCACAAACGATTATGTTTCTATCTGGTGACCATCTCCTAGGAAGTTGCTCGGCTACTTAACCTTCATACAAGTGAAGCGCAGCAACAGTGCCTAGATTAAACCATGCAGGTAAGTTGCCCCTAGGCACTTATTGCGAAATGACTTCCTTCTACCGAATGTAAAGCAGTGAAGCATTAAAAGCTACTTTTCATATCCCCTTAGCATGCGAAACTGATAGCGAGAAACATACCGTTTGCTCTGCTTTCGAGTGGCTGACAGGGAAGCAGTGCCTAATTGTTCTATCCAAACATCCTTTTAAACGAATTGCTGGCATCCATTCTGATTTTAAGTATCTATGCACTAATTACACAATCGTTAATGCTGCTCTTCCCACCCATGAAACTCCTACTCTATCTAGCTTTCTTTTTTGCTGGCCTTACCGCGCAGGCACAAACTCAACAGCCTCTTATTTCGGCCCACGACCCGGTTATGATTCAACAGAACGGCACGTACTATATGTTCTGTACTGGCCGGGGCATTGCCAACTGGTCGTCGAAGGATATGAAGACGTGGAAGCAAGAGAAACCGGTGTTTGATACGCCGCCGGAGTGGGCAGTGAAGGCCATACCTAGCTTCAAAGGCCACATCTGGGCTCCCGACATTTCGCTGCACAACGGGGTGTATTATCTGTTCTACTCGGTTTCGGCATTCGGCAAAAACACGTCGTGCATTGGGCTAGCTACCAACAAAACCTTGGACCCTGCCTCTCCCGATTACAAGTGGGTTGACAAAGGCAAGGTGATTCAGTCAGTGCCCGGCCGGGACATGTGGAACGCCATCGACCCCAACCTGGTCCGCGACGAAGCGGGTACGCCCTGGCTGGTATTCGGCTCCTTTTGGGACGGCATGAAGCTCGTGCAGCTCCGCCCCGACCTCACCGCGCCAGCCCAGCCCGAGCGCTGGCGCACCGTGGCAGCGCGCCCCCGCGACCAGAAACTTACCGATTCGCTGCCTGGTGATGCCGCCATCGAAGGTCCTTTCATTTTCAAGAAGAATGGCTACTACTACCTCTTCGTGTCGTTCGACTACTGCTGCCGCGGGCCCCAAAGCACGTATAAGATGATGGTGGGCCGCTCGAAAAACGTCACGGGCCCTTATACAGACAAGGCGGGCACCGGTTTAGAGCAAGGCGGTGGCACGCTGGTGCTGGAAGGCGACAAAAACTGGTTTGGCGTGGGACACAATTCCGCCTACACCTTCGCCAACACCGACTACATCGTCTTCCACGGCTACGATGGCGCTGACAAGGGCCGCCCCAAGCTCCGAATCGAAAAGATGACTTGGGACGCGCAAGGCTGGCCGGTGGTAAAACCCTAAAAAATCAGAATATTTTTTTATCGCAACATTTGCGGTAGGCAAGATACACGAGCGAAATACTCTTCTTTGCGTAACGCGAGTACCCGTTGCCGAAGAAGCGCTTCGCAACGGCTATTCAATTGAGCCTGCCTGGCGGCCCGTGCCGCTGAGCAGAACTTATTGCCTTTGTGCGTGGGCGCCGAGCCTTGCATAAGCGTATAAGTTCCTAGTTGAACTCGCTTCTTGGGCTTAACAGCAACACAACAAGCACTTGCATCCATCTGCCAAACGCGGAATGGATGCACACATTTCTTACGCAACCAAGCACATACAACCCTTCTTCACTTCCTCATGAGTAATCCTTCTGCTTCCCTCGATCAGCAAAGTGTAAACACCATCCGCCTGCTGTCGGTGGATATGGTGCAGGCCGCCAACTCCGGCCACCCCGGCCTGCCGCTCGGTGCGGCTCCTATGGCCTACGTGCTGTTTTCGCGGTTTCTGCGCTTCAATCCCCAAGACCCGAAGTGGCCGAACCGGGACCGGTTCGTGTTGTCGGCGGGCCATGGTTCGGCCCTGATTTACAGCTTGCTGCATTTGTATGGCTACGATTTGCCGATGGATGAGCTGAAGCAATTCCGTCAGCCGGGCGCGCGCACGCCTGGCCACCCCGAGTCCAACGTGACGCCCGGCGTAGAAGTAACCACCGGCCCGCTGGGCCAGGGCTTCGCCAACGGCGTGGGCATGGCCATGGCCGAAGCCCACTTGGCGGCGGTCTACAACAAACCCGGTCACACCGTGCAGGACCACTACACGTACGCCATTGTGAGCGACGGCGACCTAATGGAAGGCGTTGCTTCGGAGGCGGCTTCGCTGGCGGGCCATTTGAAGCTGGGCAAGCTCATTTACCTCTACGACGACAACGACATCTCGCTCGACGGTCCCACAAGCCTGGCTTATACTGAAGATGCTATGCAGCGCTTCGAGGCCTACGGCTGGCACACCCAGCGCGTAGCGGATGGCAACAACCTCGACGAAATTGAGGCAGCCATCAAAGCCGCGCAAGAAGAGAAAGACAAGCCCTCGATTATTTCGATAAAAACCATCATCGGCTTTGGTTCGCCACTGGCTGGCACCAGTAAGGCCCACGGCAGCCCCCTCGGTCCCGACAACGTGAAGAAAGCCAAGGAGTTCTTCGGCTGGGACCCGGAAGCGTCTTTCGTAGTGCCCGCCGAGGTGTACGAGCACCTGCGGCAGCCCGGTCAGCAAGGCGCCGAGCTGCAAAAAGAGTGGGACGCACAGTTCAAGCAGTACGAACAGGAGTTCCCAGCTGAAGCCCAACAATTCCACATCTCTTTCAACGGCGACTTGCCCGAAAACTGGGACAAGGATCTGCCCGTTTATACGCCTGCTGATGGTGAGTTAGCCACCCGCCAGGCTTCCGGTAAGGCCCTAACGGCCATCAAGAAAGCCGTGCCCTTTATGTTTGGCGGCTCGGCCGACTTGGCTTCTTCCAATGAGATGGATAAGTCGGGCGACGATAGTTTCCAACCCGGCCACTACGAGCGCAGCAACATCTGGTTTGGGGTGCGCGAGCACGCCATGGGCGGCATCATGAACGGTATGTCCCACCACGCCGGCGTGCGTACCTACGGCGGCACGTTCCTCACTTTCTCTGACTACATGCGTGGCGCCATCCGCCTCACGGCGCTGGCCGAATCGGCCGCTACGTTCGTTTTCACCCACGACAGCATCGGCTTGGGTGAAGATGGCCCAACCCACCAGCCTATTGAGCAGGTGGTATCGTTGCGGACCATTCCTAACATTATAGTATTGCGCCCCGGCGACGCCAACGAAACCACCGAAGCGTGGCGCATTGCCATGACCACGCCCAAGTCGCCGGTCTGCCTGATTTTGTCGCGCCAGAAGCTCCCTGTTTTCGACCAGACGGTGCTTGGCTCGGCCCGCGAAGGCGTGGCCAAAGGAGCCTACATCCTGAGCGAGGCCGATGGCGGCACGCCACAACTCATTCTTATTGCTACTGGCTCGGAAGTGAGCTTGGCCTTGGCGTCGCAGAAAGCGCTGCAAGGCGAAGGCGTAGCTACCCGCGTGGTGAGCATGCCGTCGTGGGAGCTGTTTGAGAAGCAGGATAAAGCCTACCAGCAGCAGGTGTTGCCGCCCACGGTGCGCAAGCGCGTTACCATCGAAGCCGGCTCACCTATCGGTTGGGCCAAATACGCCACCGACGAAGGTACCAGCATCAGCATGAACCGCTTCGGTGAGTCGGCGCCGGCGGAGTACCTGTTCGAGGAGTTCGGCTTCACGGTGGAAAACGTAGTGAAAACTGCCCACTCCGTATTGCAAGAGCAGCCCGCCGAAGAAGACCAAAAACAAGTGGTTTCGTAAGAAGTGACGCACTAGCTGCCACTTTTTACATTCGTTGTCCACTCTATTCCCCTGTCATGAACCCATTAGTTGCTATCCGCGAGTTCGACCAAAGCATTTGGCTTGACTTCATCCGTCGCAAAATCTTGATTAACGGCGAGTTGAAGCGCCGCATCGACCACGAGGCGTTGCGCGGCGTTACGTCCAATCCGGCCATCTTCGAGAAGGCCATTGGTGGCTCCGACGACTACGACGCGGCCATCCGCAGCCTGGCCCTGCAAAATAAAACCGCCGACGAAATCTACACGGAGATGGTCATTGCCGACGTCCAGCACGCCTGCGACCTGTTCCGCCCGCTCTACGACAGCCACGACAATTCTTCTGATGGCTACGTGAGCCTGGAAGTATCGCCGGCGTTGGTTAACGATACGGAAGGCACCATCGAGGAAGGCATGCGCTTCTGGAAAACCGTGGACCGGCCCAACGTGATGATTAAGGTGCCCGCCACGCTGGAAGGCCTGCCCGCCATTCGCCGGCTTATTGCCGAAGGCATCAACGTTAACGTAACCCTGATTTTTGGCTTGGAGCGCTACCGCTTGGTGGCCGAAGCCTTTATCTCGGGCCTCGAAGACCGGGTGAAAGCCGGCCTACCCCTCGACGGCATCGATTCGGTAGCCAGCTTCTTCCTCAGCCGCATTGATGTGCTGATTGATCCGATGCTGGAGAAGCTAGCGGCCGAAGGCGGCGAGAAAGGCGAGCTAGCGCAGTCGATGGTAGGCGAAGTAGCCTTGGCCAGCGCCAAGCAAGCTTACCAGATTTACAAGGAGATATTCCAAGGTCCGCGCTGGGAAGCGCTGCAAGCCCAAGGCGCCGACACGCAGCGGTTGCTGTGGGCCAGCACCGGCAACAAAAACCCGAAGTACGACGACCTGAAGTACATAGAGAACCTGATCGGCCCGAAAACAGTGAACACCGTACCGACCGAAACGCTGGACATTTTCCGGGAGAAAGGACAGCCCGCCGCCCGCCTCGAAGAAGGCCTCGACAAAGCCGCCGAAGTGCTGCGTCGGCTGCCCGAATTGGGCATCGACTTGGAAGAGCAAACCAACGCGTTGGAAATCGACGGCGCCAAGAAGTTCAATGAGCCTTTCGGCAAGCTGATGGCTTCGCTGGAGAAGAAGCGCCTGGAGGCCCTCGCCCAAACCACGGCCCCCGCCACCTTGGCCCTCGGCCAGTATCAGGCGGATGTAGATGCCAAGGTGCAGGAATTCAATGCCAAGAATTTCACGGAAGGATTCTGGAACAAGCAAGCTGATTTGTGGGTGCAGGATGCCGAAGGGCAGGAAAGCATCCGCAGCTTCATGGGCTGGTTGCGCGTGGCCGAAACGATGGTAGCCGCCGTGCCCGCTATCGAGCAGTTCGCGCAGGAAGTACGGGATGCCGGCTTCAAGCACGTAGTGGTAATGGGCATGGGCGGCAGCACCATGGCGCCGATTGTGTTCAAGGAGAGCTTCGAGCGGGGGGATAACGGCTTGCCCATCTCGGTGCTAGATACCACCGACCCCGGCACGGTCCGTCAGATCGAAGAATTGGTGCCGCTGGCGGATACCCTGTTTATTGTAGCCAGCAAATCGGGCACTACGGCTGAGCCGCTGGCCTTTGGCGACTATTTCTACGACAAGGTCAAGCAGATCAAAGGCGACAAAGCCGGCGAAAACTTCGTAGCCATTACGGACCCGGGCTCGAAGTTCGTGGCCTCGGCTACGGCGCAAGGCTACCGCCACATCTTCCTGAATTTCGCGGAAGTAGGCGGCCGGTTCTCGGCTCTCACTTACTTCGGTTTGGTGCCGGCGGCCTTCTATGGCTTGAGCACCGGCGAGATATTGGAGCGCGCCATCCTAATGATGCGCGCGTGCGGTGCTTACGGCGCTGTGGAGCAAAACCCTGGTTTGGAGCTAGGCGTGGCACTCGGCGTATTGGCCAAGCAAGGCCGCGACAAATTGACGCTCATTGTGCCCGAGTCGTTGAGCAGCTTCGGACTGTGGCTGGAGCAGCTAACGGCTGAAAGCACCGGCAAGCAAGGCACCGGCATCATGCCCATTGCCGGCGAACCAGTGCGCGAGCCTAGCCTGTACGGCAATGACCGGGTGTTCGTGTATGTGGGCTACGAAAACGAAGCCGACGAAGCCAACAAGCAGGCACTGCAAGCGCTGGAGCAAGCGGGCCATCCAGTGGTGCGCATCACCATCAAGGATGCCTATGACTTTGGGCAAGAATTCTTCCGTTGGGAAGTGGCCATTGCCGTAGCCAGCGCGGTGCTGGAAATCAACCCCTTCGACCAGCCCAACGTGCAAGCCGCCAAAACGGCCACCGACGCGTTGATGAAAGTGGTAGAGAAGGAAGGCAGCCTGCCGCAAGGCGACGCGCCCGTGGTAACCGAAAACGGCGTGGCTTACTACACCGCCGTTTCGGGCTCCGACGCGGCCGAGGTGCTGCAAGCCTTCTTCGACCAGGCCAAGCCCGGCGACTTCCTCTGCCTCCAGGCTTACCTGACCGAAACGCCAAGCTTGAACGAAAGCCTAGACCAGTTGCGTACCCAAGTGCAGGAGCAGTTGCACATTGCTACCGCTTCTGGCTACGGTCCACGCTTTTTGCACTCCACCGGCCAGTACCATAAGGGCGGCCCGAACACCGGCTTGTTCGTGCAGTTTACCATGGACCACCCGCAGGACTTGCCACTGCCGGGCCGCTCGTACACGTTCGGCACTTTCAAAAACGCCCAAGCCGCCGGTGACTTACAAGCGCTGCACGACTACAACCGTCGCACCTTGCACATCCACCTTGGCGCTGATGCCGAGCAAGGTATGCAAACCGTGCTGACGGCCCTGCAAGCGGCTACGCTACAGCAGAAGTAACTTGTTGGAATTAAAGTAACCGGCTCAGCAGCAGTAATTGTTGAGCCGGTTATTTTTTCGTTCTTTTAACAATCGATTGTGTACTTTCCCACCCTTTCAGAATGACAAAAAGACTGCACAAAAAGGCTGGCTCGCTACTCCGCCAGGCTGTACTAGTTGGGTTACTTGGCTTGGTGGTAGCCCCCTCAGTGCTTCATGCCCAAAACCCCGCTTCCACGGCTCCGGCTGGCAACCCCATCATCAAGCAGAAGTACACTGCCGACCCGGCCGCTCTCGTGCACAAGGGTACCGTGTACCTCTACACCGGCCACGACGAAGCCCCCGCCCGGCAGGAACGCTACGTGATGCACGACTGGCTGTGCTTTTCCTCGACCGATATGGTGAACTGGACCGAGCATCCATCACCCCTGGCCGTCAAGGATTTCGCCTGGGCCAAAGATGATGCGTGGGCTTCGCAAGTGATAGAGCGCAACGGTAAGTTCTACTGGTACGCGGCCGTGGAGCATGCCACCGTCAAGGGCAAAGCCATTGGCGTGGCGGTGGCCGACAATCCTATGGGGCCTTTCAAAGACGCCCGCGGCTCGGCGCTGATTACGAGCGACATGACCCCCGACGATAAAATCGGTTGGGCCGACATCGACCCGACGGTTTGGGTGGACGACAAAGGCCAGGGCTACTTGTTTTGGGGCAATACAACGTGCTACTACGCCAAGCTCAAACCAAACATGACCGAGTTGGATGGCCCCATCAACAAAGTGGCTTTGCCTAACTTTACGGAGGCCCCCTGGGTCCATAAGCGCGGCGACTGGTACTACCTCTCGTATGCCACGGGTTTCCCGGAGAAGATTGCCTACGCCATGAGCCGCAAGATTGAGGGCCCGTGGGAGTACAAAGGCATCCTAAATGAGATAGCCGGCAACTCCAACACCAACCACCAATCCATCATCGACTTCAAAGGCCAATCGTATTTCGTCTACCACAACGGCGCCATCAACACCGACGGCGGCAGTTTCCGTCGCTCCGTTTGCATCGATTACCTCAACTACAACAAAGACGGTACGCTCAAGCGGGTGGTAATGACCACGGAAGGCGTTAAGCCAGCGAAGTAAGACTGACGGGCGCTTTTAGCACGTTGAGCATAAACACAAAAAGTAGAAGGCCTCATGGTAAGTTTGTCATTGCGAGTGCACTCGCAATGACAAACTTACCATGAGGCCTTCTACTTTTTGATTGCTAAAGACAAACCTGTTTATGTACCTACCAAGTGAGGTGGAGCAGCGAAACGCCTTGGCGGGGCAGCGTGAAATGCAGTGTGGTTTTGTTGTCTTTGGTTTTCACCCATGCAGGAGAGTCCAGCAAAGCCAGTTGGCCGGCTTGCTCTAGCTCGGTGCGTTGGGAGGCTGATACATTTTGCGGGGAGCCCATTTTCTGCCACGCGGTGTACGAATTGCTGTGCGCTCCGTCGATGCGGTAGTGCTGAACCAGGGCTTGCGGCGCGGTTAGGTTTTGCAGCACAATTTCCACTTCGGTGGGCGCAGCGGGCAAGTCGTCGTTATGATAATTCCAGACCAGCACGTTGGCGGAACGGCCGTTGGTGGAGGCCAGGGCACTGATGTCGGCGCGTTGGCTTTGCAGACCCTGTCGCAACTCGGGCAACGTGAGGGCGGTGGCGTTGCTGACGGCTACGCGCTGCCCGCCCATGAGGCCCATCATCCGGAACACGTTGAGTACGGGCTTATCGACGCCGTTGGTGGCTAAGTCGCGGAAGCCCGCAAACCAGGGCTGGTTTTCAAACTCGAACGACCAGCTCACCGAGCCGAGCAAATTCACTTTGTACTCGTCGGCCAGCTCATAAAGACGCGCGTAGGCAGCGGCGGTGTAGCTGGAATACATAGTGCCGTTGCGGTAGGCATTTTCGGGGCTTAAATCCACCGAGCAGGCCGCGCAGCCTTCGGGGTCATTCTCGCCGATGATGATGGGCAGATTCTTGTACTGCGGAAACGAAGCCACGATTTTGAAGCCTTCGGTAATGTCTTCGAGTTGCACGCCCATGTTCATGCGCACGTGGCCCTCCACCACTTTGGGGGCGCCCTTAGCGTGAAAGGTAATGAAGTCGAGGCGGGTGCCGGTTTTGCCGGTGGCGTAGTTAGTACCGGTGGCGCAGTGCTGCAAAAAGTCTTTCAGGAAGCTGGCTGCCTTATCCCAGCGTGGACCGGTGGTTTCGGGGCCACCGAGTTGGATGCCGGGGCAGGCGCGGTGCACGGCCTCTTCGGTGTAGTCAAAAAGTTTGCTGTACTCTTCGGGTGTGCCTTTCCAGTAGCCGATGTTGGGCTCGTTCCACAGCTCCCAGGGCCACGTTTTCACCTCCGCCTCGCCGTAGCGCGCCACGCAGTGCTTCACCCACTGGTACACCAGCTCCGACCACTTCTTGTAGTCTTTGGGCGGGTAAGCCCAGCCGGTATAAATGTCGTTGTAGGGCTGGCCCGGCTTCCAGTAGTGCCGATACGGTACCGGGTGCGACGACAACGCCTCGGGCATAAAGCCAATTTGGGCAATAGGTTTCATGCCCCGCGCCAAGTAAGTATCGAAAATCTGGTCGACTATTTTCCAGTTGTAGATGGGCCGGCCTTTTTTGTCTTCGGTGTAGGCGTTAGTGGAGCCCCACTTGAGGGCGGGCGTCCCGTCGCCGGTGGTCAGCAGGTTGTGCGCCCGCACGTACACGGTAGTTGAACTCAAGGCAGCCAGCTCAGTGAGCAATTTTTGCCCGTCCTTCATGTAAGTGTAGTTGGGCTCGTCGTAGCCGAAATAAGCCCACATCGGATACATAGGGCCTTTCGGCTTCGCTAAGTCAACCTGTATGGAGACCGGCGCGGTAGGTGCCTGCGCGCGGGCCGGTGAGGCGCCCGCCGCTAAACCTAGCAAAATCAACCACCCGAGTAAGTGACTAGTAAGCGGGCGAAAGGGCGAAGAAAGTGTATTCATGTAGCCATTGGGGGTTGGGTGGAAGGAGGCACAAGGCAAGCTACTATTCCTGCGCTGTAAACACAACCGATTGTGTAACTGCCCGTACCTTTGCCCGATTACTGCCTCCCATGCCGCATTCCACTACCAAAAGCCGAATTGCCGTTGCTGCCGTTTTCTTTCAAGCTGGTATCTGCTTCGCCAGTTGGGCTTCCCGCATTCCTGATATCAGCTTGAAACTAGGGTTGAGCGAGGGAGAAATAGGGCAATTGCTGCTTGCTATGCCCATAGGCGCCCTAACGGCGTTGCCGTTGGCCGGCTGGATGGTGCATACC
>NZ_CAXTBM010000013.1:0-9026 GCF_964242765.1 uncultured Hymenobacter sp. | reverse complement strand
GTGCATACCTGGGGTAGCCGCACGGTGGTTTTGCTGGCGGCATCCCTGTACGCCGTGTTTCTGCCCCTGCTGGGCTGGGTGGAGCAGTTCTGGACGTTGGTGCCCGCGCTGGCGTTGTTTGGTTTTGCTGGTAACTTGCTCAATGTGTCCGTCAACACGCAGGCCATCAACGTGCAGGCGCACTACAGCAAGCCAATTATGGGCTCGTTCCACGGCCTTTGGAGCTTGGCGGGCTTTTTGGGCGGTGCCTTCGGAACACTGCTCATCAGTTGGCAACAGTCGCCTCTCTCCCACTTCCTGCTCGTAGCTGGGTTAGGACTGCTTATCGTTGCCGTAGCGCACCAGTTTACGCTGCGCCAAGACGAAGGCAGCGAGGCCGGGGGCATGAGTTTGCGCCGTCCCGAACCGTATCTGCTGCGCATTGGCCTTATTGCGTTCTGCGGTATGCTCTGCGAAGGCTGTATGTTCGACTGGAGCGGCGTGTATTTCCAGCGCGTCGTGCAACCCGATGCCACTATGGTTACCAGCGGCTACGTAGCCTGCATGAGCACCATGGCACTCGGCCGCTTCCTCTCCGACTACTTCACCCACCGCTTCGGGGCCGCCCGGATGCTGCAAATCAGCAGCACCCTCATTTCCTTGGGACTATTGACTGCCGTGCTTCTGCCCTATTTGGTGCCGGCCATTATCGGGTTCCTGCTCGTGGGCTTCGGCATTGCCTCGGTAACGCCGCTCGCTTATTCGGCGGCCGGACAGGCGCGCACCGTGTCGCCGGGCGTCGCGCTGGCGCTGGTTTCCACTATCGGCTACCTTGGCTTTCTGCTCGGCCCGCCGCTGATTGGGCTGCTGGGCGAGGTGTTTAACCTGCGCATCTCGTTTGCGCTGGTGGCCGTGATAGGTGCAGCCGTTGGTGTGCTGGCAGCCGGCATTGCCACCAAATCCGCGAAAGTGCGGACTCCGGCTTAGCTGTTTTAATTAGAGCGTTGTTGTTCCGACATTCCCTGCATCAAGCGGCATAAGAACGCCGGAAGTGGAGGAATCAGCTTCGCTGTTGATGCGCCTTGGCGGCAACCATGTCCACCGAAGCCCTTGTAGACCCTCTAACAATCAATTCAGATTTCAACTCCAGGCTCTGAGTTGCTGTTATGAGAGCGTTTTTGGTGATGGCTCGGAATAGTATGGTAGCGGCTTCTTTGCCGATGGCATAAGCGGGCTGTGTGATGGTTGTAAGGGGCGGGTCCAGCAACGACGCCATTTCCAGGTTAGAGAAGCCAATAACCTTGATGTCAGTTGGAATAACTAAACCAAGATTCCGACAGGCTTCGTAGGTGTACATGGCCAAACTCTCAATTGACGCAAAAAACCCATCTATGTCGGGCCTTTTTAGCAGTAGCTCCTGAATCGTTTGGATGTCTTGCGCCTTGTTTGCTAGTGCGTGCACCACCAATTCCTCGTCGTATGGTATACCAGCAGCTTTCAACGCATCTACGTAGCCTTGCAGTCGTCGCTTACCGATAGATAAGCTCTCCGAAAGGGTTAGGTGAGCTATGGCCCGACAGCCATTATCGAGCAAATGCCGGGTGGCTTGGTAGCTGCTCTCGTAGTCGTTGGTTGTTACTTTGGCCGTGGCTAGTTCTTCGTGTACCCGGTCGAAAAAAACCAAGGGAATACCTCTTTCCTGCAAGGAATCCAAGTGGGCGTAGTCCCGACTACCGCTGGCTACCGATATCATGACGCCCTCCACCCGACCACCGGCTAGCAGCCGCGCCACGGATACTTCGCGCTCGTAATCTTCGTGCGTCAAATAGATCAGCACATGGTAATCGTTGGCCCGGGCTACTTCCTCGATGCCGTTGATTGCCAACGAAAAGAAATGGTTGGCCACCTCCGGAATCACCACCCCGATGGTTCTGCTCTTTTGGTTGCGCAGGCCACTCGCGTACGGGTTAGGCTCGTAATTAAGCTTATTGGCTAGCTCGCGGACTCGGTCCTTGGTTGGCTGCGAAATATCGTACCGGTCGTTGAGTGCTCGTGAAACCGTGGCAACAGAGAGGTTCAGTTCTTCGGCTAGTCGTTTCAGGTTAACTGATTTCATAGCTCAAGTTATGGATAACGAAGTATACATAATAAGCTCCGCTGTAGCATGCGGGCATACTACGAGAATCAGGGTTTCCACAAAACAGAGTGCATCAAATTGATTCTCTGACTGTTAACTGAAATTAAACTCTGGCCGCCACTTCTCGATAGTATGATTGTAGATGGCCTGATTAGCCATATAAACCGCACAGGCCACCCGCGCGCCAGTGAAAACGTTGGAATCGGGCAGTTTCTTTTCATTCACCGCTTTATAGAAATCACGGAGAGCATACCAGGAGCCGTCTTTCAATGGCTCGGTGGTAATAGGAATGCCGCCGTTCTTGTCCCACGTGATTTTGGTGGCGCCCGTTACGCCGTCCACGGTGCCGTACTGCTTGAGCGTTTCCTTTTCCGGGTAATAAATGCCTTGGTCGATGAGCAGCGAGATGGTGCCTTTAGTTCCTTTGAGCTTGAACAGGTAGCCGTCGCGGGCGTTGCCGCAGGTGGCGCCGAAATTGCCCACCATGCCTTCGCGGGCGTAGCGCACCATCACCTGCACGTTGTCGTACGTTTCGCGGCCGTCTTTGTAGTAGTCGATGCCGCCGGTGCCAAAGATTTCGTCGGGGTAGGTGTTGAAGGCCCAGTGAATGAAGTCGAGCTGGTGAGAAAGCAGCTCGGCGGCCAGCCCGCCGGAATACTCGCGGTACATGCGCCAGTTGATTTTACGCTCCAGGCTTGGGTCGGGCACCGGCCGCCGCCAGCTGCCGTTTCGGTCCCAGCGGCAGTCAATCTGCGTCACTTTGCCCAGGTAGCCCTGGTCTATCATTTCCTTGACGCGGTAGTACAGCGGCGAGTAGCGGTACTGATGGCCGACTTGCAGGATTTGATTGGGGCGCTGCTGCGCAAGGGTTACCAATTCCGTGGCCTGGTCGATGTTGTGGGTCATCGTTTTTTCTAGGTACACCTGCTTGCCCGCCTGCAACGCGGCCTTGGCCACGGCAAAATGCAGGTTCAGCGGCACCGAAATAATGACGGCTTCCACGGCGCGCGAATCCAGCAGCGCGCGGTAGTCGGTATAGGTTTTGGCCTTGCTGGCCGAACCTATTTTTTGGGCGTCGCGCAGGCGAAAAGGCAGCTCATCGCACAGGGCCACCACCTCGTACTGGTCGGGCAGTTCCTGCAATATTTTAAGCAGCCCCGTGCCCCGGTCGCCACACCCAATAACACCGATTTTCAGCTTGCCGGCGGCGGGCACGGCAAAAGCTTCTCCTAATTGGCTGCTTAGTAGCAGGCTGCCGGTCAGCAAGCCGGTTTTCTTAAGGAAATGACGTCTTGGAAGGTGAATCATGGGTGGGAGAGTAATCGTTTAAATCCTTGGGAGGCAGTGTCGGCAACCGTACCGCTCGGGCGCTGGTAAATGATGTAGGCCTGAAGGTCGCGGTGGTTTTGCAGGAAAGTTAGCGCTTTCGCTAATCCCATCCCCATCAGCGCGTTATCATACGCATCAGCAGTTAGGGCATCCGGCGCTATAACAGTCACGCTGATCATTTCATTCTGAAACGGGTAGCCACTTTTGGGGTCGATGAGGTGAGCCCTGGTTACGGCTCCTTGCTGTTTATATTTACGATAATTACCGGAAGTAGTGACGCCCCCGGCGCTTAGTTGAATGACCTGCTGCATGCCCGGCAACTGCCAGCCGCTACTATCCGGCCGCTCGATACCGATTCGCATCAGTTCACCGCTGGGTGATTTGCGGCCCCGCACCCGAATTTCACCGCCCAGCTCCACCAAGTAATTGCGGATGCGTTTGTGTTCCAGCAGCGCGGCCAGCACGTCCACCGTGTAGCCTTGGGCAATACCGTTCAAATCCAGGTGTACGCCCGCGACAGTCTTCACCAACGAGTCGCCGCGCAGCTTGATTTTATCGGAACCGATGGCCGGCAGAATGGCCTGGATAGCGGCTGCGGAAGGAATGGTTTCGGTGGGTTTGGTGCCAAAGCCCCAAGCTTGCACCAGCGGCTGCACGGTGGCATCAAACACGCCGTCCGTTTGCTGATACACGGCTAAAGCTTTGCGAACAACCAGTTGTAAATGCCGGTCGGCGACCACCCCCCTTGCCGATTGATTGAACTGATTGATCAGCGAGTTGGGCTGGTAGAGCGAGAGGGAGGCGTCAATTTCTGCTAGTTGCCGGCTTACTTCGGACCTCGTTACTAGGCTATCCTTGGCGTAGTAGGTGATGGTATACGTGGTTCCTTGCGCGTAACCGCTGAGCTGAAAGGAGCGCAGCGGGGCCGGACTACTTGGGAGTAGCCACAGCGCAAGGGCGAAAAGAACACCGCATTCCATAAGGCGAGGAAAGGCAAGGAAATGTTAGGCGACGCGGCCCCTTAGCAAAGGGGAAGGCTCACCAAACAGACTTTAATTTTGTAACTTAACCTAAGCTCAGCTACTTGCAAGCACGGCTATTGAATGCTCGGCAGTGCTTTCAGCGGCTAGGTAATACTAACTATTATTTGAAATATAACCAGATATTATCGTCTCCTTTCCAACCCCTCTTCCTTTGTTGAGCTCGGAAAACATTCGGGAGAGTACAGGAGAGTTGCAACAAATGATATATTTAATATCAGCTTCGAAAGTAGAGAGCTATACTCTTGAGTCCTTTTGCAGTACGCTTTATTAGCTACTGTTGCGCCCTTGCCTTACTTCTGACCATTTGCATCAGAGGTACCTCCTATTTGCTTGTCTTCGCTTTGAACTACCTAACCTTACTCAGGTACAATTGCGCTAACGATTGCATTACCGAAAACGTTTGCGTAACTAAAGGCTTGCTTATGGTGCCGACTTGGTACTATTTGCCTTTAGCTTAGTACTCCATATGGGTTTATTCCTTCTAAATGGCAAGCTTATTTTAAAGCACTGCATTTAGGACGTCACAATAACCATTTCAGTTTCATCACTCTAATCCTCCCCACACCCATTCTATGACCGCACTATACTCTCCCCCAATTCACAAGGTGCCCCTGTTGCTGCTACTACTCTTGCTCTGTTTCACTTCCGGAGCGTGGGCGCAGCAAGGAGTTACAGAAATCAGTGGCCGCATAGTTGACGAAAAAGGCGCCGGCCTACCGGGCGTTACAATTCAGGTGAAGGGCACTACCGTAGGCGCCAGTACTGACCCCGACGGCAAATTCACGGTGCAAGCGCCCGCCAATGCCACCGCGCTGGTAATTTCTTCTGTGGGCTTAGTTGCTCAAACCGTGAATATCGACGGCCGCAAGCAAATCAACGTCACGCTACGAGAAGATTCGCAGGCGCTGGCCGACGTAGTGGTTGTGGGCTACGGTACTCAAAAGAAAAGCCAAACCACCGGCGCTATTTCCTCGGTGACTTCCAAAGAAATAGCGGAATTGCCGGTAACCAACGCTCGGCAAGCGCTGCAAGGCCGCGCCGCGGGTGTCGACGTTATCCAGTCGGGTAGCCAGCCCGGCGGGGGCGTGACGGTGCGCATCCGGGGCCGCCGCTCCATCAACGCCTCCAACGACCCCCTTTACGTAGTGGATGGTATTCCCGTGGCCGGTGGCATCGACGACATCAACCCCCAAGATATTGCCTCGCTGGAAGTGCTGAAGGATGCTTCGGCCACCGGCATCTACGGTTCCCGTGGTGCCAACGGTGTGGTGCTGGTAACCACCAAGCGCGGTAAAGCCGGCAAAACAGTGGTGAGCTACGATGCTTACGCGGGCTTCTCGAAAGCCCTGGGCCAAGTGGACGTAATGAACGGACCCGAGTTTGCGGAATACAAGCGGGAAGCCTACCGCACGGCCGGTATCTACCTCGACAACGACCCTGTCGTTTCCGACCAAAAAACTTTCACGGCGGTGGAATTGGAGAGCATTGCCCAGGGCCGGAGCACCGACTACCAGAAGTTGCTGCTGCGCACCGGCTCCATTCAGAGCCACCAAGTGGGCGTGCTGGGCGGCAGCGAGAAAACGCAGTTTTCAATTTCCGGCAACTTCTTTCAGGAGAAGGGCATTCTGAAGCGTACCGATTTCACGCGCTACACCTTCCGCGTCAACCTCGACCACCAAATCAGTGACCGGATTCGGGTGGGAACGTCCACGTTCGGCGTGTACAGCGTCAACAACGGCGCCGATAGCCCCATCAACAATCCGGCCTTCGACGGCTTTCCCAACCCGAACTACGTGGCTCGGGGTTTCAGCCCTTTCGGGGGTGCTTTATCGGAAAATCCGCTCGGCAAACCGTTCGATGAGCAAGGCAATCTGATCTTTTTGCCGACTCCTGACGGCTTGCGTTCCAATCCCGCCGCCGAAGTGGTACCTGGCGCTGTCATTGCGGAAACCAAGACGGTACGCCTCTTCAACAGCATCTATGGGGAGTTGAAAATTGTGGATGGCTTGAAGTACCGGTTCAACTTCGGTCCCGACTTCACCAACCAGCGCTTCGGCCGCTTCACGGGTACTCTCACCAACGCCCGGCGCAACGGGGCCCCCACGGCCCGCACCGAGTACGGACAGCGCTTCAACTACACTATCGAGAACATTCTGACGTACAACAAAGCATTCAACGGGGTGCACAACGTGGGATTAACGGCCCTGCACTCCGTACAGCGCGACAATTACGAAACCGGCTTCATCGACGTAAATGCTGTGTCGGCAGAATCGCAGGGGTTCTATAACCTGGGCCAAGCCGGCTCTTTCAACGCGCCCGGCACCGACCTGCAAACCTGGACCTTGCAGTCGTTTATGGGACGGGTGAACTACGATTTCAAGGAAAAGTACCTACTCACCGTGACCGGCCGCTACGACGGTTCTTCGCGCTTCGGTTCCAACAACAAGTACGGCTTCTTCCCCTCGGTAGCTTTGGGCTGGAACCTGGGCGACGAGGAATTTATGAAGGCCATTCCGGTGCTAGATCAATTGAAGCTGCGCGGCAGCTACGGCTCGATTGGCAACACCGGCATCTCGCCTTACCAAACTCAGAGTTTGCTAGCCCGCACGAGTTACGCGTTTGGCACCGCCCCAGCCTATGGCTACCGGGTAGGCACGCTCGGCAACGACGATTTGAAGTGGGAAACCACCAGCACGGCCAACATCGGCTTGGATTTCAGCATGTTCAAGGGTCGCATTTACGGGTCGTTGGAAGCCTACCAGGCCGACACGCGTAACCTGCTGCTCTACAACCAACTGCCTATTTCCAATGGGTTTGACCGGGTGCTCCAAAACGTAGGGCACACCCGCAACCGCGGTTTTGAAGCCACGCTGACCAGCGTGAACGTGAACACCGCCAGCGGCTTCCGGTGGTCAACGGATTTACAGTTCACGCGCAACCGCGAAGCCATTATTGAGCTGTTCAATGGCAAGAGCGACGATATCGGCAACCAACGCTTCATCGGCCAGCCTCTGCAAGTGTACTACGACTACGAGAAGGTTGGCATCTGGCAGCAAGATGAGGAATCGCAGGCGGCCTCTTTCGGCCAAAGAGTTGGGCAGATCAAGGTGAAAGACCAGAACGGCGACGGAAAAATTGACGCCGTCAACGACCGGGTTATTCTTGGCTCTACTATTCCGGATTGGGCAGGCGGTATCACCAACCGGTTCGAGTACAAGGGTTTCGACATGTCGTTCTTCGTCTATGCCCGCATCGGCAACATGATTCGCAGCGACTTTCACCTGGGCACCAACCAGCTAGCGGGTCGCTACAACAACCTGGACATCAACTACTGGACGCCTTCTAACCCCACCAACGACTTCCCGCGGCCCAATAAGGACCAGGAGTTTCCGGTCTACAACTCCACGCTGCAATACTTTGATGGCTCTTTCGTGAAGGTGCGCAACATCAACTTCGGCTACAACTTCGCGCCGGCTATTGCGCAACGCCTGAAAATGACGGGGCTGCGCTTGTACACCAGCATTCAGCAGCCGTTTATTTTCTCGGAGTACCGCTCGAAGTATAAAGGCATCGACCCCGAAACCGCCGATGTGGTCAATGCCAACCAGATTCCCTCGGTTCGGCAAATCACGTTTGGCCTCAACGCCAAGTTTTAAGGCCCGCACCTTCAACCCATCCTGACATGAAGACCTTGAAATACAGTAAATCCATAGTGGCCGCGGTGCTGCTCTCGCTGGCCTCCACGGCTTGCAAAGACCTGCTTGAGGAAGAAGTGGTGTCGCAAGTAGGTTCCGAATATATTACCACGCCAGCGGGTTTCGAAGCGGGGGTAAGAGCGGTGTACTCGTCGCTACGCGACTTTTATGGCCGCGAAAACGGCATGAACCTGACCGTATTCGGCACCGACACCTACACGTTCGGCTCCGACGGCACGTACAAGTACATGAACCAGTACACCACCCAACTCGACAGCCGTACCCAACCCATCATCGATGTGTGGAATGCCTTTTACGTGGGCATCAATACGGCCAATGCCGTTATCGACCAAGCGCCCAACGTAACGGGCCTCGACGAAGCCGTGAAGAAGCGGCGGGTGGCGGAAGTGAAAGTGCTGCGCGCGCATCATTATTTTGTGCTGGTGCAGCAGTACGGCGACATTCCGCTGGTACTACAGCAAAGTACCAAAGCCAACAAGGAAGCTACCCGGACGCCCGTGAAGGACGTGTACGCGGCTATTGTGCAGGACCTGGAATCAGCCTTGCCCGACTTGACGGCCACTACCACAGAGTACGGCCGGGTGACGAAGGGCGCCTGTGAGCATTTGCTGGCGCGGGTATACCTGACCAAGGCCACGTCGGTCGCCTCTGCTTCTGATGACTATACGAAAGCGGCTACCTACGCCCAGAACGTCATCAAAAACTACACGTATCGGCTGTTGCCCGACTACGCTAGCGTGTTTCAGCAGGGCGCGGGCGAAATCAACGACGAAGTAATTTTTGCGACGCAGTATACCGCCGACCCTACCACCAACGGCGTGG